>NZ_JSYB01000080.1:0-260 GCF_054823945.1 Tepidiphilus sp. HLB4
TTGTAGCTGGCGTCGTGGCGGGCGTTCATGGTCACTTTTCAAAGACGTCTTCGAGACACTGCGCATCAAGCACCCGGTCGGCCCAGGTTTCGAGCACTTCGGGCGTGGCATCGTGCAGGCGCTGGCGCGCCCACTCGGACAAGGGACCGAAGCGATGCGTGAGCATGCGCTGCAGCAGAAGCGCCTCGCCCTGCAAGACGCCTTTCTGCAGCCCCTGTTGCAGCGCGCTTTGCTCGCGCTGACGGATTTGTTCTTTGATG
>NZ_JSYB01000081.1:0-570 GCF_054823945.1 Tepidiphilus sp. HLB4
AAATTTACAGAAAAAAGGTTGCACAACCAGATAGCGCTTAAGAGGCTGCGCGTTCTGGATGATGCTGGCAGCGTTCTCATCTGGAAGAAGGGCGACACGAAGCTTTGATGGATCCTTTCCCTGCGCATGAGCCCACAGAGGAAGGAGTGCAGCAAAAGAAGCTGCGCTGACAACAAGACAGAAGTTACGGCGATTCAGCATGGCAAGAGCTCCTTGGTTTGACTGGATTGAAGAGTTCGGGGGCTATCAGTGGACGCACTCGTGTTGGAAGCGTTGGACTACTTTGCATAGAGGTTCCGCACAACATCAGGACTCAGCTGCTCTGCCCTACCCTCGAATACAACAGCTCCCTGGCGGAGCCCAATGATTCGGTCTGCAAACGAGCGCGCGAGCTCCACCTGGTGAAGACTCACGATTGCGGTGAGGTGGTCCTTTTTGCAGATCTCATGCAACAAGGTGAGCACGCTATGTGCGGTTGCCGGGTCCAGGCTGGCAACAGGCTCATCGGCCAGCAGGATTCGTGGCTTCTGTATTAGCGCCCTAGCTGTCAGGTCCCGGACGATTGCATTG
>NZ_JSYB01000016.1:0-67392 GCF_054823945.1 Tepidiphilus sp. HLB4
AACGCCAGCTGCCCGACATCCCCGCCGTCGACCACTACGCCGGCAGCGAGAAGTTCATGCGCCGGGCGCTGGCCTTGCAGGCCGAGATGGGGCCCGTGTTCGACGTCACGCTCGATTGCGAAGACGGCGCACCGGCCGGCAATGAAAAGGCACACGCAAAGATGTGCGCCGAGCTCGCCGTCTCGAGCGAAAACCGCCACGGCCGCGTCGGCGTGCGCATCCACGATCTCACCCACCCGCACTGGCTGCGCGATCTGGAAACCATCCTGCCGATCGCCGCAGGCCGCCTTGCCTACCTCACCGTGCCCAAGGTGCGCTCGGCGCGCGACGTGCGCACCGTGCGCGAAGCGATGCGCCCGCTGTTGCCGCCCGGCACTCGGCCCCCGCCGCTGCACGTACTCATCGAAACGCCGGAGGCGCTCGCCGAAGTCGCGCGCATCGCCCATGAACCGGGCGTGGAATGCCTCGATTTCGGTCTGATGGATTTCGTCTCTTCGCACCGCGGCGCGATCGGGGCAGAGGCGATGCGCTCGCCCTTGCAGTTCGAACACCCCCTGATCCGCCGCGCCAAGGCCGAGATCGCCGCCGCCGCGCACGGTGCGACCATCGTGCCGGCGCACAACGTCTGCACCGAGCTAGAGGATGCCTCCCTCGTCTATGCCGACGCACATCGCGCCCGCACCGAGTTCGCCTTCCTGCGCATGTGGAGCATCCATCCCAACCAGATCCGCCCCATCCTCGAAGCGATGCAACCCAGCGCGGCAGAGATCGAAGACGCGGTGCGCATCCTCACCGCAGCCCAAGACGCCGCCTGGGGTCCGATCCGCGATGCGGGCCACCTTCACGACCGCGCTTCCTACCGCTATTATTGGGCCGTGCTGCAGCAGGCGCGGCGCACCGGCATCGCGCTCGCCGACGAAATCCTGCATCGATTCTTCGGATCCGAATCGTGAACCGCCCGCCCTTTTTCGCGCCACGGCGCTTTCCACGCTGGCTCGTCCCCTTGCTTCTGGCGCTGCCGGTGGCCGGGGCCAACGGGCAATCCTATCCTTCGCTTTCCGCGGAGGAATTCCGCGCCTGCCTCGAGCGCCTCGCCCCCGAAGCCGAGCGGCGCGGCATCCCGGCCGAGCGCTTTTCCGCCCTCACGGCCAGCCTCAGCCCCGACCCGAGCGTGATCGCCCGGCTGGATCGTCAGCCCGAATTCGTCATCCCCATCTGGCAGTATCTCGCCAACCTCGTCGATACGCGCCGCATCCAGACGGCGCAGGAGAAGCTGCACGAGAATGAAGGCTTGCTGCGCTACGTCGAGGCCACCTACGACGTCGATGCCGAGCTCGTCGTCGCCTTCTGGGCGGTGGAGAGCAATTTCGGACAGAATCTCGGGCGCGACGACCTGCTGCAATCGCTCGCCACCCTGTCGTGCTTCGGCCGGCGGCAGAGCTATTTCCGCCCCGAATTCCTCACGGCGGTCGACATCCTCGAACGTGGAGAAACCGGCGCCGAGCGCCTGCGGGGTTCCTGGGCCGGCGCCTTCGGACAGACCCAGTTCATGCCCAGCACCTTCGCGCGCTACGCCGTCGACTTCGACGGCGACGGCAAGCGCGACCTCTATCATTCCCTGCCCGACGTTTTCGCTTCCACCGCCAACTTCCTGAAGCAAGCCGGCTGGCGGCGCGGCGAACCCTGGGCGATCGAAGTCGTACTGCCGCCCTCGTTCGATGTCCAGCTCGCAGGGCGCACGAAAAAACGCCCGACGAACGAATGGCTCGCCATGGGTCTTCCCCGCGCCGACGGCAAACCCTGGCCGCGCACCCTACCGGAAAAAGCCGCCCTGCTCTTGCCGGCCGGCCGCCAAGGCCCGGCGCTTCTGGCCTTTCCCAACTACGACGCGATCTTTCGCTACAACGCGGCCGAATCCTATGCCCTGGCGATCGGGCTCCTCTACGATGCGCTGAAAGATCCCCTGAAAGCCGCCCGCTTCGATCCCAAGCAGCCTTTCGTGCAAGCCTGGCCCACCGACGACCCGCCGCTCACCCGTTCGGAAACGCTGGAGTTGCAAGAACGTCTCTCCACCCTGGGCTACGATCCGGGCACCATCGACGGCGTGGCCGGCGCCCAGACGCGGGAGGCACTGAGCCGTTTCCAGCAGGAATGCGGCGGCCAGGCACTCGAAGCCGATGGCTGGCCCGGCACGAAGGCGCTGGAGCAGCTGCGGCGCTTCGAAGGTGGCTGCAACAAAACGCACTGAAACCAAAGCAGGCCCATTGCGCTTCGCTTCGTTCGCCGTGATCAACTCATGGAAGTGTTTTCACCTCTAAGAGTGCGCCCGTGCCGGGCGCACGCATAAAAAAAGAAGCCACCCAATCGGGTGGCTTCTCTGCTGCCAGGCGGTCCAACGTCCCGCCGCGGCGGGGCAGACGTCAGGCCTTCTGAATGTTCGACGCTTGCTTGCCTTTCGGCCCTTGCGTGACTTCGAAGCTGACTTTCTCGCCTTCCTTCAGGGTTTTGAAGCCCGGCATGTTGATCGCGGAGAAATGCGCGAACAGATCCTCACCGCCGTCATCGGGGGTGATGAAGCCGAACCCTTTGGAATCGTTGAACCACTTGACAGTACCAGTTGCCATGATGAAGCTTCCTTCGTTACTACTTTATTGAAACGGGCCATTCGACCCACGGTGTGCCGAGCAGGAATCGCGAATCTCCGCAAGCGGTGAAGACGATGCGCGCTTCGAACACTGTCGCTACGATACGCGCCTTTTACGCCGGCGTCAATACATTTTTCCCTGCGTGCAGAATTTTTTTACGCCAGCGCCCGCAGCATCCTCACGATGGCGAAACCGCCTGCCGTCGCCAGGAGCGATCCGCCCACGTGCAGCGCCAGTGCGACGAGCGCGAGCGCGAGGCGCCCGTGCTGCAGCAAGGCGAAGACTTCGGCGCTGAAGGTAGAGAACGTGGTCAGGCCGCCACAGAATCCCGTGATGAGGAAGAGGCGCCACCCCGCCGGAATCCCCGGCCAGGCCGAAAACGCCGCGATCGCCGCGCCGATCACGAATCCGCCGATGAGGTTCGCCGCGAGCGTGCCCGGTGGCAGTTCGGGAAACCAGGCATTGAGCCGCACGCCCAGCTGCCAGCGCAGCAAAGCCCCCAGCGCCGCCCCCAGGGCAATCGCCACGGCCTGCGTCACGACCCCACCGCCGCTCATCGCCCGCTCCTCGCCGTCGGTTGTCGTTCAGCGGATTCCGCTGCTATCATTCGTGACATGCGACTCACTCCCGCCCAAATCGAGCGTATCCGTTCCGTCGTCGCCGATCTGGCTGGAGCGCAGGCCACCGTGCGGCTCTTCGGCTCCCGGCTGGACGACTCGGCGCACGGCGGCGATGTCGATCTGCTCGTCGAAGTCGTAGAGCCGGTCGCCGAACCGGCCCTACTCGCCGCCCGCATCGCGGGCCGGGTAAGCCGCCTGCTCGATGGCCGCAAGGTGGACGTCGTGCTCGCTGCGCCCAACCTGAAAGAGCTCCCGATCCATCACGTCGCCCGCCGCGCAGGAATCGTTCTGTGATCGCCGATCATCGCGCCGCCGAGCGTCTGCAGCAGTTGCTGCAACTGGCCGAACGCGAGCTCGCCCATCTCCTCCTCACCGACCGGCGTCTCTTTTCCGAACCTTTTACCCCTGTCCGAGCAGTGCAACTCGAAAGGGATCCGGACCTCGCCGAACGCGTCGATGCATTCGTCGCCCGATTCGGGCGCCTACAAGATACGCTGGGCGACAAAGCTCTGCCCACTTATCTCGTCGCGCACGGAGAGCGCATCGCCACCTTCATCGACAACCTCGACCGCGCCGAACGACTCGGGTTGATCCGCGATGCCCAACAGTGGATGGACATGCGCAAATTGCGCAATCTCATGATTCGCGAATACGTCGAGGATCCGGCAGTGCTCGCCTCGGCGCTGCAAGCCGCCCACGCCTTCGTGGCCGAGCTCGCCGCCGTCGTCGAACGCCTGCGCTCGGCCGCATCCTAATCTCTTTCCTCTTTCCCCTGCCGGCGCCAACGCCTGCGCAGCGGCGTTCCCTCGCCGGCGGCGGCATGGATCTCGGCCATGCGGCGCAGCTGCGCCGCGACTGCCTCGTTCACCGTGCGTGCTCGCCCGGTGGGAATGCGCCCGTCGGGTGCACCGGCGGGGAGGCCGGTGAGCAGGGCCATCGCCTCGTCCACCGTCTCCACCGTCCAGATCGAGAAACGGCCCGCCCGGACGGCCTCGACCACTTCCTCGCGCAGCATCAGATGGCGCACGTTGCCCCGGGGGATGATCACCCCCTGCTCGCCGGTGAGTCTCCGGCGGGCGCACAGGGCGAAGAACCCTTCGATCTTCTCGTTCACGCCGCCGATCACCTGCACCTCGCCAAACTGATTGACCGAGCCGGTCACCGCGATTCCCTGGGCGAGCGGCAGGCCGGAGATGGCCGACAGCAGGGCGCACAGCTCCGCGAGCGAAGCCGAATCGCCCTCGACGAAGGCGTAGGATTGCTCCATCACCAGGCTCGCCGACAGCGACAGCGGCTGATGGCGGCCGAAGCGCCCGGCAAGGAAAGACGCGAGGATCATCACCCCCTTGGAGTGGATGGCCCCGCCGAGCTCGGTCTCGCGTTCGATGTCGACGACCTCGCCCTCGCCGCCCAGGCGCACCGTGGCGGTGATGCGCACCGGATAGCCGTAGCTCTGATGCGCGACGTCGACCACCACCAGGCCATTGATCTGCCCGGCACGCGCGCCCTCGGTGGTGATGAGCAGCTCCCCCTCGAGCATCGCCTCGATCGTCTCCTCGGCGTGGCGCGCAAGGCGCCGCTCGCGCGCGCGGACCGCCGCGCATACGTGCGCCGCTCCAATCTCGTGCGCCCCCTCGGCGTGCGCCAAGGCGTCCGCCTCCCGCAGCAGATCCACCAGGGTTCGGGTACGCAAGGTCAGCCGATGGGCGTGTTCGGCCTCGCGGGCGGCCTGATCGAGCACGGCCGCGAGCGCCGCGGCCGAGGGCGGCCGCAAGGCGTTCTCCCGCGCCAGATGCAGCAGCAAGCGCGCCAGTCCCGCCTCGGCCTCGGGCGTGCGCGGCACGTCGTCGGCCGCCTCGGCCGGGATCTTGAAGAGATCCTGGAAGTCGTCGTCCAGATCGAACAAGGTATGGAAGGTATCGGCCGAACCGATGAGTATCACCTTGAGCGGGCAGTCGATCGGCTCGGGCTCCAGCATACGGACGCTGCCCCAACCGGCCGCCTCCGGAGGCGGTTCGATGCGCACCTCGCGCCGCTGCAGAGCGCGCTTCAAGGCGTCCCAGGCCGCCGGCTGGGCGAGCAGACGCTCGGCATCGAGCAGGAGGAACCCGCCGCGCGCCCGCGCGAGCGCCCCGGCGCGGATCAGCTGGAAATGCGTGATGCGCTCGCCGAGCTGCTGCAGCGTCTCGACCCAGCCCACGAGGTTGGCATAGCTCGGGTTGTCTTCGAACACCACCGGCGCACCCTCACCGGCCTCGTGCGCCACCAGCACGTGGATCTGGTAGCGGATGAGCGGAGAAAACGCCGGATTGCGTCCGCCCTCTTCCTCGTCCTCCAGCCACTCGCGCTCACCGTCGAGGATGTCCTGCTCGATCTCGTCGAGCAGGCCGATCACCGCGGACAAACCGGCGTATTTCTCCCGCAAAGGGGTGAGCAGGTGCCGCACCACCGGTTCGAGCGCCTCGCGCTCGGCGCGCCGGATCGCGGCATAGAGCGCTTCGCGCCAGGCGGGGAATTCGTCGAGCACTTCCACGAGGCGCTGGCGCCAGCGCTCCACTGCCTGTTCGATGCGCGCCTTCTCCTTGGCCGGCAGGGCTTCGTAGCGCTCCGGTTCGAGCGGCTCGCCCGCCTCGTCCACGGGGACGAAGGCCCAACCATCGCCGGTCTGCAGCAACTTGAGCCGATCCTCGGCGCACGCCTGCACGATCGCCTCGATCGCCCGGCTCTCGCGCTCCTTGTGCGCCGACTCCAGCGCCTCGATCCGTTCCTGATGGGCTTTCGCCTCGAAGGCCGCGTTCACCGCCGGTTCGAGCTGGCGCGTGAAATTCTGCAAGTCGTCGGAGAGCACGCGCGCCGTGCCCGCGGGCAACTTGAGCAGGCGCGGGCGCTGCGGGTCGGAGAAATCATAGCGGTAGGCGAGGTCTTCCGGCGCCGGTAGGCGGCGGGCCGTCTCCCCGATGTGATGCAGCGCGATCGCGTGTCGCCCCGTGCCCGGCAGACCGAAGAGGAACACGTGATAGCCACCCACGTGATTCATCGCCAGAGCGAAGCGCAGCGCTTCCTCGGCCCGCTCTTGCCCCAGCCCCACGGGCACCGTCTCGCCCGGCTCGGCCAGCACCGCCGCGATCGCGGCCGGATCCGTGACCCGGCGCAAAGACTCGGCCGGCAGGCGATGGCGCGCCCGCGGCATTTCCCCGTCGAATTCGTCCATCGCGCGCCGTCAGTCCGCCAGCGGTTCGATGCGCAGCCGCGTGACGGCCCCCTGCACCGCCGGCAGCGTTTCGATCGCCGCGATCGCCCGGTTCATCGCTGCCTCGCACGCCTCGTGCGTGGTCATCACGATCTCCGCCCGGCCGCAGGCCGGCGCCTTCTGGATCATGGCCGCGATGGAGATCTCCTCGGCAGCGAGCACGCGGGTGATCTCCGCGAGCACCCCGGGCCGGTCGGCCACCGCGAGCCGCAGATAGGAAGCGGTACGGCACTCCTCGATGGGCAGCGCCGCCACTTCGCGCACCTGATCGGGCTGGAAGGCGAGGTGCGGCACCCGGTGTTCGGGATCGGCCGTGTGCAGCCGCGTGACGTCGACCAGATCGGCGATCACCGCACTCGCGGTGGGCTCCGCCCCTGCCCCTTTGCCGTAGAACATCGTCTGCCCCACCGCGTCGCCCTTGACCAGGACCGCGTTCATGGCGCCGTTGACGTTGGCGAGAAGGTGATCGGCCGGCACCAGGGTGGGATGCACCCTCAGCTCGAATCCGCCTTCGCGGCGCTTGGCGATCCCCAGCAGTTTCAGACGATAGCCGAGCTCCTCGGCATAGGCCACGTCGCGCGGCTCGATCCGGGTGATCCCCTCCACGTAGGCGCGCTCGAACTGGATCGGCACGCCGAAGGCGATCGAGGCCATGAGCGTGGCCTTGTGCGCCGCGTCGATTCCTTCCACGTCGAAGGTCGGATCGGCCTCGGCGTAGCCGAGCTGCTGCGCCTCGGTGAGCGCCTGGGCAAAGGTCACGCCGCGCTCGCGCATCTGCGTGAGGATGTAATTGGTGGTGCCGTTGATGATACCGGCCACCCACTCGATGCGGTTGGCGGTGAGGCCCTCGCGCAGCGCCTTGATGATGGGGATGCCGCCGGCCACCGCCGCCTCGAACGCCACCATCACGCCCCTCTCCTGGGCCCGGGCGAAGATCTCGTTGCCGTGCACGGCAAGGAGCGCCTTGTTGGCGGTGACCACGTGCTTGCCCGCCTCGATCGCCGCGAGCACGAGCTCCCTGGCGAGGGTGTAGCCGCCGATGAGTTCGACCACGATGTCGATGTCCGGCGCGCGCACCACGGCGAAGGCATCGTCCGTCACCTCCGCCGCCCCGGCGGTGAGCGCCCGGGCGCGCTCCACGTCGCGGTCGGCCACCCGCGTGATGCGGATCGGCCGCCCGGCACGGCGCGTGATCTCCTCGGCGTTGCGCTGCAGCACGCGCCACGTCCCGCCACCGACGGTCCCGATCCCCAACAGCCCCACCTGCATCGCCTTCATCGTCATTTGTCATTTATCCTTTTTCGCTGAACCCATCACCACCTGATGCCGTCGCCGGTAGCGCTCCAGAAAGCGCTCGATGCGCCCGATCGACTCGTGCAGATCGTCGACGTGCGGCAGGAATACGATGCGGAAATGATCCGGTTGCGGCCAGTTGAACCCCGTGCCCTGCACCAGCAGCACCTTTTCCTCCTCCAGCAACTGGAGGATGAACTCCTGATCGTCGGCGATCGGATACACCTTCGGGTCCAGCCGCGGGAACATGTAGAGCGTCGCCTTGGCCTTGACCACCGACACGCCGGGAATCCGGCTCAAGAGCGCATGCGCCGTGTCGCGCTGGCGCGTGAGCCGCCCCTGCGGCGCCACCAGATCCTGGATGCTCTGATACCCGCCCAAGGCGGTCTGGATCGCCATCTGCCCCGGCACGTTGGAGCACAGACGCATCGAGGCGAGCATGTTGAGCCCCTCGATGTAATCGGCCGCGTGCCGCTTCTCGCCCGAAATCACCATCCAGCCGGCGCGATAGCCGCAGGCGCGGTAATTCTTGGACAGCCCGTTCATCGTGATGAAGAGCACGTCGTCGGCGAGCGAGGCGATCGAAGTGTGCGTGTTGCCGTCGTAGAGCATCTTGTCGTAGATCTCGTCGGCGAACACGATCAGCTGATGCTCGCGCGCGATCTGCACGATCCCCTCCAGGATCTCGCGCGGGTAGAGCGCGCCGGTGGGGTTGTTCGGATTGATGACCACGATCGCCTTGGTATGCGGCGAGACCTTCTTGCGGATGTCGGCCAGATCCGGCAGCCAGTCGGACGCCTCGTCGCACAGGTAATGCCGCGGCTTGCCGCCCGCCAGGCTCACCGCCGCCGTCCACAGCGGATAATCGGGCGAGGGCACCAGCACCTCGTCGCCGTGCTCGAGCAGCGCCTGCAGGCTCATCACGATGAGCTCGGAGACGCCGTTGCCCAGGATCACGTCCTCCACGTCCACCCCGGCGATCCCCTTCTGCTGCGTGTAGTGCACCACCGCCTTGCGCGCCGAGAAGAGCCCCTTGGAATCGGAATAGCCCCCTGCCTCGCGCAGGTTGCGGATCACGTCGACCACGATCTCCTCGGGCGGCTCGAAACCGAAGGGCGCGAGGTTGCCGATGTTGAGCTTGATGATCTTGTGGCCGTCTTCCTCCATCTGCTTGGCGCGCGCCAGCACCGGCCCGCGGATGTCATAGCAGACGTCGTCGAGCTTGGACGATTTCAGGATACGGCGCAAAGACGGCGGCGCGGCCTCGACCACCGCCTCCGGCGCTTCTTTCTCCGTCTGCCCCTGCCGTACCGGCACCACGTTTCCGCTGCGCATTCCCATGTTTGCGTCCTCGCACGAAAGCGCCCGCCTTGCCCGGCCGGGCGCGAAACGGTAATCTTAGCCAAAAATTACCGCCTTGCGGCAATTTCCCCGGGAAGAAGATCATGGAATTTCGCCTCGAGCAGCCCCGCGACATCCGCCTCGTCACCGCCCACGGCCCCGGCTGGGTCGAGATCGACCGCCAACGCCACGAAACCAACCTCATCCTCACCCCCGAAACCGTCGCCCCCTGGTTCGAGGGCGGGTTCGATGCGCTCGACGAACCGGCGCTCGAACCCCTCCTCGCCCTGCGCCCCGAGCTCGTGCTGATCGCCACCGGCGCCACCCTGCGCCGCCCCCCCGTGCCGCTGCTGCGCCGGCTCGCCGCCGCCGGCCAAGGTTTCGAATTCATGACACTCGCGGCCGCCTGCCGCACCTATAATGTCACCGCCAGCGAAGGCCGCCGCGTCGTCGCTGGCCTCATCCTCACCTGATACGGCAGGAGACGATCATGCTCGAACCCGGCACCCTTGCCCCCGATTTCACCTTGCCCGCCACCGGCGGCCAGGAAATCACCCTCTCGGCCCTGCGCGGCCGCCCCGTCGTCCTCTACTTCTACCCCAAGGACAACACCCCCGGCTGCACCAACGAAGCCATCGCCTTTCGCGACCTCACCCCCGAATTCTCCGCCCTCGGCGCCGTGATCCTGGGCGTGTCGCGCGACAGCGTCAAATCCCACGAGAACTTCAAGGCCAAGTACCAGCTCCCCTTCGAGCTCGTCTCCGATCCCGACGAGATCGCCTGCTCCGCCTACGACGTCATCAAGAACAAGACGATGTACGGCAAACCCGTGCGCGGCATCGAACGCTCCACCTTCCTCATCGGCCCCGACGGCCGCATTCTGCACCTGTGGCGCGGCGTCAAGGTCGACGGCCACGCCCAGGAAGTACTCACCGCCCTGCAAAAAGCCCTCGCCTGAACATCCGCCAAAGGACCGTCGATGCCCCGCCGCCGCCCGAACGCCGCCGAACGCAAGCTCTACGTCATCGACACCAACGTGCTCATGCACGACCCCACGGCGCTCTTTCGTTTCGAGGAACACGACCTCTTCCTGCCCATGGTGGCGCTCGAAGAGCTCGACACGCACAAGAAAGGGCTCTCGGAGGTGGCGCGCAACGCCCGCCAGGCAAGCCGCGCGCTCGAAGCCATCGTCAGCGGCCGCGAAGCCTCGCTCGCCGAAGGATTCGAGCTTGCCGGCCCCTCCGGCGGCCAGGCCACGGGCCGGCTCTACCTGCAGACCGAAGCGCTGGAAGTGGAACTCCCCACCAGCCTGCCGCTGTCGCGCGCCGACAACCAGATCCTCGCCGTGGTCAAGGCGCTCGCCCAGCGCCTCGCCCCGCGCCCGGTGATCCTCGTCTCCAAGGACATCAACCTGCGCATCAAGGCCCGCGCGCTGGGGCTCGCCGCCCAGGATTACCGCAACGACAAAATCCTCGAAGACACCGACCTCGTCTATCCCGGCGTGCGGGCGCTGCCGCCCGACTTTTGGGAGACGCACGCCAAAGGGCTCGAATCCTGGCGCGACGCCGGCCACGACTGGTACCGCATCCAGGGGCCGATCGTGCCCGAGCTCCTGCTCAACGAGTTCGTCTACCTCGAAGGGCCGCAGCCGCTCGAAGCCCGCGTCGTCGCCTTGGAAGGCAAGCGTGCCGTGCTGCGCACCCTCACCGATCGCCGTCACGAGAAAAACGCCGTCTGGGGCATCACCGCGCGAAATCGCGAGCAGAACTTCGCCTTCGACCTGCTGCTCGACCCCGAGATCGACTTCGTCACCCTCCTCGGGCAGGCCGGCACCGGCAAGACGCTCCTCACCCTTGCCGCTGCGCTCGCCCAGACCTTCGAGCAGAAGCGCTACACCGAAATCATCTTCACCCGCACCACCGTGCCCATCGGCGAAGACATCGGCTTCCTGCCCGGCACCGAAGAAGAAAAGATGACCCCCTGGATGGGCGCGCTGGAAGACAACCTCGAAGTGCTCCTGGGCGGCACCCACGAAGGCGGCGACTGGGGCCGCGCCACCACCGGGGATCTCGTGCGCAGCAAGGTCAAGGTGAAGAGCCTCAACTTCATGCGCGGACGCACCTTCGTGCGCAAGTTCCTCGTACTCGACGAGGCGCAAAACCTCACCCCCAAGCAGATGCGCACACTCATCACCCGCGCCGGCCCCGGCAGCAAGGTCGTGTGCATGGGCAACCTCGCCCAGATCGACACTCCCTACCTCACCGAAGGCAGCTCGGGGCTCACCTACGTGGTCGAGCGCATGAAAGGCTGGCCCCACGGCGGCCACGTGCTGCTGTCGCGCGGCGAACGCTCCCGGCTCGCGGACTATGCGGCGGAGGTGTTGTAGCCCCCACATCTCATCGGATCGGATTGCTTCATCTTGCATTCCTGCTCGGACAGCGTCATAATAAGCCGCAATGTCGACAAGGAGTAGGGAATGCGCCAGCCATCCCGCCACGCAGCGGGGTTCACCCTCGTCGAACTGATGGTCACGATCGTGGTGCTCGCGATCCTGCTCGCGATCGGCATCCCGGCGTTCGCCTCCCTCATCGCCTCGAACCGCCTCACCTCCGCCACCAACGAACTCATCGCCTCCCTGCAAGCAGCGCGCACCGAAGCACTGCGCCGTAACGCCCGCGTCACCGTCTGCCCCGCCGCCCCCAACGCCAACGCGTGCTCCGGCGCCTGGCGCGACGGCTGGATGGCCTTCGTCGACCAAACGCCAGGCAATGCGCCCGCCCCCGAGAGTGCCAACGACATCCTCTTTCGCGGCGGTCCCTTGCCCACCGGCATCGTAGCCGTGGCCAATGCCCCGCTTTCTTCTTACGTTTCCTTCAGCGCCGACGGCATGAGCAAACAGCTCAACGGCGATTTTTTCCCCGACACCTCGATCCTGCGCGTGTGCTCCACCAGCACCGCGCTCACGGACGACCGCCGGGCACGCGACATCCACCTCATTGGCTCCGGCAGAATCATCCTCGATCCCAACCCGCCCAGCGTTCCTTCGACCTGCCCGTCGCCCTGAGGATCCACGCCATGCCTTCCGTTTTTCGCCCCTCACGACAGCGCGGCTTCAGCCTGCTCGAAGTGCTGATCGCCGCCCTCATCTTCGCCATCGGGTTACTCGGGCTTGCCGGCCTGCAGGCCCGCATGCTCGCCGCGGCCAACTCCAGCTATGAACGCTCCGCGGCCGTCATGTCCGCCTATACCATCCTCGATGCCATGCGCGCCGCGGTGATGAGCACGACGGACCCAGGAACCCGCTCTACCCTCGCTGCTGCCTACGTCTCATCGAATTGGCGCTGCTCTTCCCCCAGCGGATCGACGCTCCCCCTCGCCGACCTCAAAACCTGGATCGACAGCATGCGCGGCACCTCGACCAATCTTCCGCTGGTACACCCTTCCGCCTGCGGCCGCGTCGTCGAGGTAGATGCCGCCACCTTCACCTACCGCGCCGAAGTCTGCTGGGACGACAGCGCTGGCGGTGACAACACCGACGGCGGAAACTGCCTCGGCGGCAAACCGGCCACCATCATTTCGGTCACGAGTCGTCTATGAAAATCCCCTCCCATGCTTCCCGGCATCAACTCGGCCTGACCCTCGTCGAGCTCATGGTCGCCCTCGTGCTCGGCCTCGTCGTCATCGGCGCAGTCGTCAATCTCTTCCTCACCAACCGGCAGACCTACCGCACCACCGAGAACCTCGCCCGCATGCAGGAAAACCTGCGCATCGCCTATGAGCTGATGGCCCGCGACGTGCGCGAAGCCGGAGCCACGGCCTGCGGCGCCACGAACATCGCCAACGTACTCAATGGAACATCCCCCACCTGGAGCTGGCAAGGAGAGACCCTCATCGCCTCCGCCCCCGGAGCAACGCTTCCTTCATTCGCCCCGGACAACGTCGCCGCCGGCAGTCCCGTGCTCTCCATCGCCAAGGGCAGCGATCCGACCAATGAAATTCACGTTACCGATCATGAGCCGGCATCAGCCACCCTTACCCTCTCCTCTACCACCGGCCTCGAGAAGGAAAACATCTTGTTCGTGTGTGAAGGGCCTGACGCCGCCATCTTCCAGGCGACCAACGTCAACAGCAGCAGCCTGAAGGTCGTCCACGACAGCGGCAAAAACGCCGACCCCGGCAACTGCACCAAGTGCCTCAGCACCCCCGTCGTCTGTGAAGGCGGACACGGCGCACCTAAACCCAAGGACTGCCGCAATTTCACCGGCGGCACCCTCCTGAAATTCCAGCGCATCCTTTGGTACGTCGGCACCAACGACCGCGGCGGCACCTCTCTCTACCGCAAAGTCGTCAACAACGACCTCGACAAAAACAAGGACAAGGGCGTGGAAATGGTTCCCGACATCGACCAGCTCACTCTGAGTTTTCTCGTCAAGAATGACACGACCTACCGACCCATCGCCAGCGTCACCGCCTGGCAAAACGTAGTGGCGGTACGCATCCTGGTACGCAGCGTCTCCACGGACAAAATCGGCACCGACGGTCAACCCCTGCGCCGTGAATACCCCTTCACCATCGCCCTGCGCAACCGCCTGAACTGAGGTTCCCGCCATGGCTTCTCCTCCTCTCATCTTTCCCCCGCCCGCAGCGCCCCTCGGACAACGCGGAGCCGCGCTCGCCACCACCCTCATCCTGCTCGTGATCGTCACCCTCGTCGCGCTCGGCGCCACCCGCTTCGTCGCCCAAGAAGAAAAAATGGCCGCTGGCATCCTCGACCGTGCCATCGCCTTCCAATCGGCCGAAGCCGGATTGCGCCGCGCCGAAGCGCTTGCGCTACCAAGCCCCCCGTCTACTGAAATCCTGAAACCCGATGGAAAATGCAATCAGACTCGTCAGAAACTCTGCACCAATGGCCTATGCGCCCCGCCCGACCCTGATTGCTCACCCCCCCGTTGGAAAGACTCATCCTTCACCGGTTGGATTTCGATTCTCGCCGGAACAGATACTACTTTGCCGGTGGTAGGTTTTTACGAATATATGGGAAGTTACAAAGACATCACCTGCATGGACGCGATTGGCGACAAAGAGGATGACAATGCATGCTTACTTGATCTCTATCAAGTAACCATCTGCGCAGCACGAAATGCCAGCACGACTTGCAAAGCAGCCTCGACCACCAGTTCTGGTGCGATCGTATTTCTTCAAAGCCATTATCAACGAACCCCTTGACGAGGGCAAACATCATGGCTCATATCCACCGTTTCGCCGCTACGGCCCTCGCCATCCTCTCCACGGCCGTATTCGGCAGTCCGCTGGACATTCCCAACATCCCTCCGGAGACGAGCACGAGCGTCGACCCCAACATCATGTTACTGCTCGACGATTCGGGATCGATGCAGTTCGAAATCCTGCCCGATTCTTTGACTTCGCTTACTTCACCGGAGACCTACTTCCTCTTTCCCCGCCCTACCGATCCCTATGGGGGATCTACTTACAATAAAGCCTACCTCGACTTGGACGACAAAGAAGACACTAACGTTACCCTTCGTTCCTCTAAGCGAAACGCACTCTTCTACAATCCTAGCGTCACCTACCAGCCCTGGCGTAAAGCAGATGGCAGTTCCTATCCTACTATCAATCCTGAAAGCGCTTCTTACGACCCGGCAGGAAGAAACAACTGCAAAATCAACCTGAAAACAGGGGACATGACGGGAAGTGACTGTTCGAAAACCACTTTATCTTACCCCATCACATTCTATGTCTATGTCGGCAGCGGCGATGACACCAACCGGACGAACTACATCCGCTATCAATACCGTTCCGGTGTCATGTATCAATGGAGAGTCGGAACCACGCGCAGAGAATGTACAACATGGTGGAATTGCCAAAATGTACCAGATGAGAAACGTGCCCCAGATCCCCTGCCCTGGGGCCGCTCCGTCGCCGACGAAGTACAGAACTTCGCCAACTGGTTCAGCTACCACCGCTCGCGCATCCTCGCGACCCAGGCCGGGGTGACCCGCGCCTTCGCCGAGCTCGGTGAAAACTACCGCGTCGGGTTCTGTACCATCAACACGTGCAAGAGCTCGAGCGCCACTCCCACCGTGCCAATCCCCCACGGTAAATTCACCGGTTCAAACAAAGCGGATTTCTTCAAGCAGGTCATCGAGGTGAAGATACCCATGCAGGGGACCCCCCTGCGTGGCGCCCTCGATTGGGCTGGTCAATATTATACAAAAGAAGAAGACAGTGGCCCCTGGGGCCCCAAAGTCACGGTTCAAGGCAAGCAGAAACAACTCTCCTGCCGCCAATCCTTCACCATCCTCACCACCGATGGTTATTGGACAGACGACTTCTCCGGCGCAGGCAACGCCGACAATGAATCGGGATCGAAAATCGAATCGCCTGACGGCAAGAAGACTTATACCTACCAAGCCAAGGCCCCCTTCAAAGACGACTATTCCAATACCCTGGCCGACGTGGCGATGAAATACTGGAAAGAAGATCTGCGCACCGACCTTCCCAACGATGTTCCCGCCGCCTCGTCCAACTTGGATGTGTGCAACGCCAACTCTCTGGATCCCACCTTCCCCGATCCTGCCTTCTGGCAACACATGACCACGTTCACCCTCTCTCTCGGCGTAAGCGGTACGCTGCCCCGCACGCCCGAGACCGTGGCAAAGCTGTGCAATGGCACGCAATCCTGGACCGACCCCACCAGTGCCAACGAAAAAAAGATCGACGACCTGTGGCACGCCGCCGTCAATGGCCACGGCAAGTTCTTCGCCGCCCAGAACCCGGACGAATTCGCTACAGGGCTCAAGGAAGCGCTGGGGGCCATCTCCACCCTGGTGAGTTCGGCCAGTAACGTGGCGGTCAATTCCAACCGTATCGATGGCAATACACTCACATTCTATGCCCGCTACTACCCCGGTGATTGGTACGGCGAACTCCTCGCCTACCCTGTCACGACGGACGGGGGTGACACGACGCCGAAATGGTCTGCCAGCATCCCCGCCGTCGGTTCCCGCAACATCTTCAGCTGGGACGGGAAAAAAGGCATTACCTTCGATTGGAGCTCTCTCACCAAAGCGCAAAAGACCGCCCTCGGTTCCCAAGACATCGTCGACTACCTGCGCGGCGAGCGGAGCAAAGAAGTGCAAAACGGCGGAACGCTCCGTAACCGCAAAAGCCTACTCGGCGACATCATCCACTCCAGCCCCGTATATGTCGACAACCAGAAAGACGGAGCCGAACGTGCGCAGACCGTCTTCGTCGGCGCCAACGACGGCATGCTGCACGCTTTCGACGCCACCAACGGCCAGGAACGCTTCGCCTACGTGCCCAACGCCGTGATCACGCCGGCGCTCGCCACCCTCGCCGATCCGGGGTACACGCACCGTTATTTCGTCGATGGGCCGATCGCCGTTACCTGGCCAGCACTCACCCCTGGCAAAAATATTCTCATCGCCAGCCTCGGTTACGGCGGCAAAGGGCTTTTTGCGCTCGACGTCACCACCCCCAACTCATTCTCGGAGAAAAACGTCCAATGGGAACTCGCCAACGATCCCGATCTCGGGCTAATGACGGGCGAGATGGTGCTGTCCAAGACAAACGGCGATCATACCGTTGTAATTTTCGGCAATGGCTATAACAGCACCAAAGAACACGCGGTACTCTTTATCGTCGATCTCTCTACGGGAAAAGTCATCAAGAAAATCGATACCGGCAGTGGTCCATCCAACGGGTTGTCTGCCGTGATCGGTTTTGATGCCAATCGCGACGGTACGGTCGATTACATTTACGCCGGCGATTTACAGGGGAATTTGTGGAAGTTCGATCTTTCCAGCACAGTCTCGAACGATTGGGACGTCGCAAAATACAACGGCCAGAAAGCACCACTGTTCGCCGCCGGGTCATCACAACCCATTACCGGTCGCCCAATGGTAGGGTACAACCCTGCTGATGGAAGTCGATGGGTCTTTTTCGGTACGGGGCGCTACCTGACGGCATCCGACATCTCCGACACGTCGACCCAAAGTTGGTACGGCATCATCGACGATGGGCAGAATGCCGTGACCCGCAGTCAACTCAAGGAGCGCAAGATCGTCGCAAGTGGAACGGACCCAAAAACGGGCGACCCGGTTCGTGCTTTTGAACTCGCCACCAGCAACGATATGAACGACAAGAAAGGCTGGTACGTCGACCTCGACCCCGGTGAGCGTATGATCTCGTCACAGGTACTGCGCGGTTCCGTACTCATCGCCAGCAGTATCATCCCCAACGATGACCCCTGTTCACCAGGCGGCACGGGCTACCTCAACGCAATCGACGCATTCACTGGCGCGGCGCTCGGTTATCCATTTTTTACCGACTACGGTACCCTTGCATCCGGCGGCAAGGACATTGCTATCGGTTCCATTGGTACAAGCTCTGGCATGCCCGGCGGGCCAACAATTATCGGTTCCCAAATTGAACTTCCACTTTCGAGTGGCACTAAAAATAAATATAAAATTTATCCCTCTAACAAACGAATCAACTGGCGCGAACTGATCCGGGAGTAAGCCATGCCTCGCACGCTACGCCGCAGCCGCGGCTTCACCCTGATCGAGCTGATGATCGTGGTCGCCATCGTCGCCATCTTGGCCGGGATCGCCTACCCCAGCTACCAGCGCCACGTGCTGCAGACCCGCCGCACGGCGGCGCAGGGGTGTCTGATGGAATTGGCCCAGTGGATGGAGCGCTACTACACCACCAAGATGACGTACAAGAATGCGGCGCTACCGGCGCTCTCGTGTACGACCGAGTTGAGCAGCTTCTATACCTTTGCCTTGGACGGGACACCGTCCGACACGAGCTATAAACTGAAGGCCACGGCCAAAGGAGCGCAGACGCGGGACACCGACTGCACGCCGCTCACCCTGGATAGCGCCGGCACCAAGGGCCCGGCTGGCTGCTGGCGCTGACCCCACACGATGGAGTGCGCTTTACGGAGCCAGGCTCGAGGGGCGGTACGGGGTACAATGGCACGGCCGCATTCGACGAGTCGAGCATGACCCCATCCCTGCCAGCGCGTCCCCTTTTCCTCGCCGCCGCCCTCGCCGTGGCGGCGCTGCTCTCTTTCGGCCTCTACCTGCAGCACGGCCTCGGCCTCGAGCCCTGCCCGCTGTGCATCCTGCAGCGCATCGCCTTCTTCGGGGTAGGATTCTTCGCGCTCCTGGGCACGATGTTCGGCACCCGTAAGCTCGCGGCCCGGGTCTGCGCCGGTGCAATGCTGCTGTGCGCCCTGGGGGGGCTGGGCACGGCGCTGTGGCAGAGCTGGCTGCAGCGGCACCCGCCCGCCGACCCTTTCGCCTGTGGCCCCGGGCTGGATTACCTGGTGGAGACGCTGCCACTCGCCGAATGGCTGCCCAAGGTGTTCGCTGGCGAGGGGCAATGCACGGCCATCGATTGGACTTTCCTGGGGCTTACCATCGCCAACTGGTCGGCGCTGTGGTTCGCGTTCTTCGCAGGGTTCGCGGCGTGGCTCGCGCTGCGCCGCGGCTGAATCAAGAGAGAACCTCCACGATCCGCCCGCCCAGCTCGCAGCGCCAGGTGCCGCCTTCGAGCCCGAGGCAGCGGCGCACCTCCAGGCGCACGCGCAGCGGACGCGCCGGCATGCCGTGCACCCCGCCGGGCTGCTCGAGCTGAACGGCAAGGATTTCCTCCGCGGAGGGGACGTAGTTGGTACGTAGCGCCATGCCGCCCACCGAGAGGTCGAAGCAGACGGCGTCGTGCACTTCACCCCGAGGGGAGAGCACCCGGGCAGGAATGCCGCCGGGCAGAGGGATACGGCGCTCGCAGCGCCGTTCGATGAACTGGCCTACCATGAAGGAAACCTCCCAAGCCAACGAGATGCAGTTTAGCTTGGGATGCGGAGGAAGGCAATGCGGAACAAAGGAAAAAAGGCTTACGCGAGCGATCACGTAAGCCTTTCGAATTCTTGGTCGGGGCGGCGGGATTTGAACTCGCGACCCCTTGCACCCCATGCAAGTGCGCTACCAGGCTGCGCTACGCCCCGACGAGTTCGCCATTATACCCGAGCCGGCGAAAAATACAACAAGGCCAGAATTCCTGCTGCAGCGCACAGAGACGGCATGTTATCCTTGCACGCATCCAATGCGACGCTCGAACAAGGAAAGCAGTAATGGCACTTTATGCCTTGGGCGACAAACGCCCGCAGCTCGGGCCAGATTGCTGGGTGGCCGATAGCGCCGAAGTGATCGGCGACGTGCGGCTGGGGCACGAAGTCTCGATCTGGTTCAATGCCGTGCTGCGCGGCGACAATGAACCGATCATCATCGGTAACGGCACGAACGTGCAAGACGGCGTGATCCTGCACGACGACGAAGGAATCCCGCTCACCATCGGCGCCGGCGTGAGCATCGGCCACATGGCCATGCTGCACGGGTGCACCGTGGGGGACGGCTGCCTCATCGGCATCAACGCGGTGATCCTCAACCGGGCGGTGATCGGGGCGCAGTGCATCATCGGCGCGAACGCACTCATCCCCGAAGGCAAAGTCATTCCTGATCGCAGCCTGGTGGTGGGCTCGCCGGGACGGGTGATCCGCACCCTGACCGACGAAGAAGTCGCGCGGCTACAGGCCAACGCGGCGCACTACCGCGAGGCGGCGCGGCGCTACCGCACGGCGCTCACACGCATCGGCTGAAGTTCAGGGAGTCGTCGCCTTGGACGGCAGGGTGAGAAGCACTTCGTCGGGGCGCAGGTAGTTGAGCGAGCCGCGCGCCACTGCTTCGAGCGCCTCACCACCGTTTTTCAGCTCTTCGATTTCGGCCGCGGCGGCGGCATTGCGCGCCGCGAGTGCTTCGTTGCGCTGGATGATCTCATTGAGGCGGGCGTCGAGCCGCTGTCGGTGCAGCAGACCGTCGCGGCCGAGCCACAGCTGATACTGCACGACCGCAAGCAGTACGACGAGGATCAGCCGCACCCACAGGCTCACGCCCCCTCCCGCCTCATCGAGTGCGCAGGTTGTAGAACGCCGCCAGCCCCGGATAGCGGGCGGTATCGCCGAGGTCTTCCTCGATGCGCAGCAGCTGGTTGTACTTCGCCAGGCGGTCGGAGCGCGACAGCGACCCGGTCTTGATCTGCCCGGTGGAAAGCCCCACGGCGATGTCGGCGATGGTCGAATCTTCCGTTTCGCCGGAGCGGTGCGAGATCACGGCGGTGTATCCGGCGCGCTTGGCCATTTCTACGGCGGCGAAGGTCTCGGTGAGCGTGCCGATCTGGTTGATCTTGATGAGGATGGAATTGGCCACACCCTCGCGGATGCCGCGCTCGAGCAGTTGCGTGTTGGTGACGAAGAGATCGTCGCCTACGAGCTGGACTTTCTTGCCCAGGCGCTCGGTAAGGATCTTCCACCCCGTCCAGTCGCCCTCGGCCATGCCGTCCTCGATCGAGACGATGGGGAATTTGTCGACCAGCGCCGCGAGATAGTCGGCAAAGCCCTCGGCGGAGAGCTTGAGCCCTTCACCGGCGAGCACGTATTCGCCGTTTTTGTAGAATTCGGAGCTGGCGCAGTCGAGCGCGAGCAGCACGTCGCGCCCCGGCTCGTAGCCGGCGGCGGAGACGGCTTCCAGGATGAGTGAGAGCGCCTCTTCGGTATTTTTCACGTTCGGCGCGAAGCCGCCTTCGTCGCCCACGGTGGTGGGGTGCCCCTTGCGATCGACGAGTTTCTTCAGATGCTGGAAGACTTCGGCGCCGCAGCGAAGCGCCTCGCGGAAAGATTCCATGCCCACCGGCATGATCATGCACTCTTGGATGTCGAGGCTGTTGTTGGCGTGCGCCCCGCCGTTGATGACGTTCATCATCGGCACCGGCATCTGCTTGGGCCCGGAACCGCCGAAGTAACGGTAGAGCGGCAGCCCCGCCTCCTCGGCTGCGGCCTTGGCCACCGCCATCGACACGGCGAGCATCGCGTTCGCCCCGAGGCGGGATTTGTTCTCGGTGCCGTCGAGCTCGATGAGGGTCTGGTCGATGAAGGTTTGCTCTTCGGCATCGAGCCCCAGCAGCGCTTCACAGATCTCGGTGTTGACGTTCTCCACGGCGCGCAGCACTCCCTTGCCGAGGTAGCGGGCGGGGTCGCCGTCGCGCAGCTCGATGGCCTCGCGCGAACCGGTGGAGGCACCGGAAGGGACGGCGGCGCGTCCCATCACGCCGGATTCGAGCAACACGTCCGCTTCGACGGTGGGGTTGCCGCGGGAATCGAGAATCTCCCGCGCGACGATATCGACGATGGCACTCATTTCATGCTCCAGACAGAATGAACAAATCTTTCAGGCGGACGGCAGGCCTTCGACCACCAGCATGTCGAACTCGGCCAGCCCTTCACGCGCCGCCCGCGCTTTGCGATAGGATTCCGAGTCATAAAACGCTTGCGCCGCCTCGAACGAAGGGAATTCGACGACGACCACGCGCTGCGGCTGCCATTGCCCTTCGAGCACGGCAAAGCGCCCGCCGCGCGCGAGATAACGCCCACCGTGCTCGGCCACCGCCGGGGCGGAAAGCTCACGATAACGCGCAAGCGCCTCATGGTCGGCACGACGCGCGACGACGATCACATAGGCTTTCGCATTCATTGCATCATCTCCTGTTCGATGAACCCTCTTTGCTTCGCCACCCGGTCGAGCGCGACGAGCGTGGTGAGGAGCTCGGCCAGACGCGGGATGGGCCAGGCGTTAGGGCCGTCGGAGAGGGCCTTGTCGGGATCGGGGTGCGATTCCATGAAGAGCCCGGCGATGCCGGCAGCCACCGCTGCCCGGGCGAGCACGGGGACGAATTCGCGCTGCCCGCCCGAAGCCTGCCCCTGCCCGCCGGGCAGCTGCACCGAGTGGGTGGCGTCGAACACCACGGGGCAGCCGGTGGCACGCATGATGGCGAGCCCCCGCATGTCGACCACGAGGTTGTGGTAGCCGAAGCTCACGCCGCGCTCGCACACGAGGAGGGTGTCGGCTCCCCCGTTGGCTTCCTTGGCCTTGGCCACCACATTGACCATGTCCTCGGGGGCGAGGAACTGCCCTTTCTTGATATTGACCGGCTTGCCGCTCGCGGCCACCGCCTGGATGAAGTCGGTCTGGCGGCAGAGGAAGGCCGGCGTTTGCAGCACGTCGACCACTTCGGCCACCGGCGCCACTTCGGCTTCGGTGTGCACGTCGGTGAGCACCGGCACGCCCACGCGCTCGCGCACCTCGGCCAGGATCTCCAGCCCTTTGGCCATGCCCAAACCACGGAAAGATTTGCTGGAAGTGCGGTTGGCCTTGTCGTAGCTCGACTTGTAGATGAAGGGCACGCCGAGCGCGGCAGTGATCTCCTTGAGCGCCTGCGCCGATTCGAGCGCCATCTGGCGCGACTCGATCACGCAGGGGCCGGCGATGAGGAAGAAGGGCCGGTCGAGCCCGACTTCGAATCCGCACAGTTTCATGCCGCCTCCTTGCTCGATGCGATCGCCGTGGGACGCCCGGCGCGCCGGCGCGCTTCCAGCGCCGCCTGCACGTAGGCGATGAAGAGCGGATGGCCTTCGCGCGGGTTGGACGTGAATTCGGGGTGGAACTGGCAGCCGACGAACCAGGGGTGCACGTCCTGCGGCAGTTCGATCATCTCGCACAGATCGGTGCCGGGGGCGCGACCCGAGACCACGAGCCCCTTTTCTTGCAGCAGCGGCAGCAGGCGGTTGTTCACCTCGTAGCGGTGGCGGTGGCGCTCGAGCACCTGCGGCGCGCCATAGATCTGCCGCGCGAGCGTGCCTTCGGCGAGCAGGCACACCTGGCCGCCCAGGCGCATGGTGCCGCCCAGGTCGGATTCTTCGCTGCGCCGCTCGATCTTGCCGCTGCGGTCCTGCCATTCGGTGATGAGGCCGACCACGGGGTACGGCGTGTCGGGGTCGAACTCGGTGGAGTGCGCTCCTTCGAGGCCGGCGACGTGGCGGGCGAATTCGACCACCGCGAGCTGCATGCCGAGGCAGATGCCGAGGAAGGGGATCCGGTGTTCGCGCGCGTACTGGATGGCGAGGATCTTGCCTTCGGTGCCACGCCGCCCGAACCCGCCGGGCACGAGAATGGCGTCCATGCCGGCGAGCGCGGCACAGCCTTCGTCTTCCAGGGTTTCGGAATCGATGTAGTGGATGTTCACCCGGCAGCGGGTGTGCAGCCCGGCGTGGGTGAGCGCTTCGACCAGCGACTTGTACGATTCGGTGAGATCGACGTACTTGCCGACGAAGGCGATGTCGACCTCGGCGCGCGGGTGTTCCCAGGCATCGACGATGCGCTGCCACACGGAGAGATCGGCCGGGCGGGCGAGGAGGTCGAGCTTGTGGCAGACGATCTCGTCGAGCATCTGCTCGTGCAGCAGCAGGGGGATGCGGTAGATGGTGTCGGCATCGCGCGACTCGATCACCGCCTGCGGGCGCACGTTGCAGAAGAGCGCGATCTTGCGCCGTTCTTCTTCGGGAATGGCCCGGTCGGCGCGGCAGAGCAGGATGTCGGGCTGGATGCCGATCTCGCGCAATTCCTTCACCGAGTGCTGCGTGGGCTTGGTCTTGAGCTCGCCGGCGGCGGCGATGTAGGGCAGCAGCGTGAGATGGATGTAGCACACGCCCTGAGGGCCCAGCTCGATGCCCATCTGGCGGATGGCCTCGAGGAAAGGCAGCGATTCGATGTCACCCACGGTGCCGCCCACCTCGACGATGGCCACGTCCGCCCCTTCGGCGCCGCGCTCGATGAAGCGCTTGATCTCGTCGGTGATGTGCGGGATCACCTGCACGGTCTTGCCGAGGTATTCGCCGCGGCGCTCCTTGCGGATGACGGATTCGTAGATCTGGCCGGTGGTGAAGTTGTTGCGCCGGCTCATCTTGGCGCGGGTGAAGCGCTCGTAGTGACCGAGGTCGAGGTCGGTCTCGGCGCCGTCTTCGGTGACGAAGACCTCGCCGTGCTGGAACGGGCTCATGGTGCCCGGATCGACGTTGATGTAGGGGTCGAGCTTGAGGTGGGTGATGCGGATGCCGCGCGATTCGAGAATGGCCCCGAGCGAGGCGGCGGCGATCCCCTTGCCGAGCGAGGAGACCACGCCGCCGGTCACGAACACGTACTTGGTCATGGGAACGTGGATTGGCTGGAAAAGCGAATGATAGCCGATCCCGGCCGCTTCGCGAACGCCGTGCGCTTCAGCGGATCAGGGTGCGCAGCACGTCGCGGAAGAGGTCCGTGCCGCCGCGTTCGAGCCACTCGAAGGCCACCATCTCGCGGCAGACCACCACGGCCCCAGCCTGGCGCATCCGCTCGAGGGCGAGCAGCCGATCCTCGGCACGGCGCGAGCCGACCGCCTCGGCCACCACGAACACCTGCTTGCCCGCCTCGAGCAGGTCGAGCACCGTCTGCAGCACACAGACGTGCGCCTCGGTGCCGGCCACGATCACCTGCCCGGCGCGCCCTACGGCGGTGCCCTCGAGCACGCCGTCGCGTACCGCCGAGAAAGCGGTCTTGCGCACCCGCTCGGCCGCGGGCGGCAGCAGTTCGAACAGCTCGGGCACGGTCTGACCGATCTTCTCGGGGAAGTGCTCGCTCACCACCACCGGCACCTGCAGCTTGCCGGCGAGCCGCAGCAGCCAGGCGGCGGATTCCCGTACCTGCTCCTCGTGCTCGATCACCGGCAGCAGGCCGCTCTGGATGTCGACCACGAGCAGGGCGCTTTCCCTGACATGCATCTTCATCCTCGCCCCCTCAATCGCGCAGTTCGGGACGATCGCGGAAGTGCTCGAGCGCCTCGGGATTGGCGAGCGCCTCGACGTTTTTCACCGGCTGACCGTGCACCACCTGGCGCACCGCGAGCTCGACGATCTTGCCGCTCTTGGTGCGCGGGATGTCGGGCACCTGCACGATCTTGGCCGGAACGTGGCGCGGCGTGGTGTTGTCGCGGATCACGCGGCGGATCTTTTCCTGCAGCGCCTCGTCGAGCACCAAGCCTTCGCGCAGGCGCACGAAGAGCACCACGCGCACGTCGCCCTGCCAGTCCTGACCGATGACGATGGATTCCTCCACCTCGGGCAGTTTCTCCACCTGGCGGTAGATCTCGGCCGTGCCGATGCGCACCCCGCCGGGGTTGAGCGTGGCGTCCGAGCGGCCGTAGATGATGAAGCCGCCGTGGATCGTTTCCTCGCAGTAATCGCCGTGGCACCACACGCCGGGGAAGCGCTCGAAGTAGGCGGCGCGGTACTTGCTGCCGTCCGGGTCGTTCCAGAATCCCAGAGGCATCACCGGGAAGGGACGGGTGCACACGAGCTCGCCTTTCTGCCCGACGACGGGGTTGCCGTTCTCGTCGAACACCTGCACCGCCATCCCCAGCCCCTTGCACTGGATCTCGCCGCGCCACACGGGCAGCGTCGGGTTGCCCAGCACGAAACAGGAAACGATGTCGGTGCCGCCGGAGATCGACGACAGGCAGAGGTCGCGCTTGATGCGGGTGTAGACGTAATCGAAGCCCTCGGGCATGAGGGGGCTGCCGGTGCTGAACATCGTGCGCACCGTGTCGAGTCGGTGCGTTTCGATGGGCGCGAGCCCTTTCTTCGCCGCCGCATCGAGGAATTTCGCTGAAGTGCCGAAATGCGTCATGCGCTCGGCGTCGGCGTAGTCGAAGAGGATGGTGCCGTCCTTGACGAAGGGCGAGCCGTCGTAGAGGAGCAGCGTCGCCTCCGAGGCCAGGCCCGAGACGAGCCAGTTCCACATCATCCAGCCGCAGGTGGTGAAGTAGAAGAGCCGGTCGTCGGGCTTGACGTCGCCGTGCAGCTTGTGCTCCTTGAGATGCTGCAGCAGCACCCCGCCGGCGCAGTGCACGATGCACTTGGGCAGCCCCGTGGTGCCGGAGGAATAGAGGATGTAGAGGGGATGATCGAACGGCAGGCGCACGAAGTCGATCTCGGTCGCGTCGCGGTGCGGCGCGGTGAACTCGGCCCAGCCCTGCGCGCGGTCGATCATCGAGAGATCGGGCAGCGCCTCCAGATACGGCGTGACCACCACCCGGCGCACCGAGGGAAGGCCGGCCACCACTTCGGCCACCTTGCCGCGGATATCGACCGCCTTGCCGTTGTACCAGTAGCCGTCGACGGTGAAGAGCACCTTGGGCTCGGTCTGGCCGAAACGATCGAGCACTCCTTGCACGCCGAAATCGGGGGAAGCCGAAGTGAAGATCGCTCCCAGGCTCGCCGTGGCGAGCATGGCGATGACCGTGTGCGGCATGTTGGGCATGTAGGCCGCGACCCGGTCGCCGCGCGTCACCCCCGCTTCGGCCAGGGCCCGGGCCACACGGGCCACTTCGAGATACAGCTCTTCCCAGCTCCAGCGCTGCTTGACCCGGTCCTCGCCCCAGAACACCATCGCCTCGCGCCCGTCGCGCCGGCGCAGCAGGTTCTCGGCGAAATTGAGCCGCGCCTGCGCAAACCAGCGCGCCCCAGGCATCTTGTGGCCATCGACGAGCACCACCTCGCCGCGCTCGCCGATCACCCCGCCTTCGTCCCACACCGAAACCCAGAATTCCTCGGGATGCTCGATGCTCCAGCGGTGCAAGGCCGCGTAGTCGGGGAAATTCCGGCTCCAGCGCGCTTCGACGTGGCGGGTAAACGCCGTGATCGTGGCGCTCGCCACCCGTTCGGCCGAAGGTACCCAGATGGGGTTCGTCTCGCTCATTTCCTTCCTCCTTTTGGTTGATTTTTATGGGTATTTTTGGCCTTTCGGCTCAGCCGGGAGAACCCGACAGCGCCCGACGCAGATCATCGGGCAAGGGCGTAGAACGGCCGGTGGCGGCGTCCACCCACACCATCTTACCGGAACCGGTGGCGTAGAGGGTCTCGTCGCCCACCAGGCGCAGCTCGTACCAGCTCGTCACGCTCGAGCGCCCCGGCTCGCCGGCATATACCGTGACCTCGCACACGGCCGGATAGGTCACCGGCTTGAGGAAATTGCAGTCCGCATGCACCAGCACCGGCGAGGGCGACACACCGGCCACCACCCGATAGCCCAGCGCTTCGAGCCATTCCACTCGTGCCTGTTCGAAATAGCGAAAATAGATCGTATTATTGACATGGCCGAAGGCATCCATGTCGCCCCAGCGCACGGGGATTTTGGTCGTGAGTACTTTCCGGGCATGGGCCGGGCGTTGTGTCATGATCGCGTCTCCTCGAAAGCGTGATTGATCGTCGGCCCGTTTTCTGCCAACATACGGCAGCGTATGGCCTCTCATCCTATTGTAGCGCGAGGACTCCCGAAGATGGAACGAGAAGCGATGGAATTCGACGTAGTGATCGTCGGCGGCGGCCCGGCCGGGCTCGCGGCAGCGATCCGCCTCAAGCAGCTCTGCGCCGAGAAGGGGCAGGATTTCTCCGTGTGCGTGATCGAGAAAGGCGCGGAGCTGGGCGCGCACACCATGTCGGGCGCCGTGCTCGATCCGCGCTCGCTCACCGAGCTCATTCCCGACTGGAAGGAACGCGGCGCGCCGGTCAAGACCGAGGTGCGCGAAGACCGCTTCCTCTTCCTCAAGGAAGGCGGGGCGATGAAGGTGCCCAACGCCCTGCTGCCGCAATGTTTCCAGAACCATGGCAACTACATCGTCCGCGCCGGCTTCCTCGTCAAGTGGCTGGGCGAGCAGGCCGAAGCCATGGGAATCGACGTCTACCCCGGCTTTGCCGCCGCCGACGTGCTCTACGACGAAGAAGGCCGCGTGCTCGGCGTCGTCACCGGCGACATGGGGCTGCAGAAAGACGGCACTCCTGGCCCCAACTACCAGCCGGGCATGGAGCTGCGGGCGCGCTACACGCTCTTCGCCGAAGGCTGCCGCGGGCACCTGGGCAAGCGGCTCGAACAGCGCTTCAAGCTGCGCGAAGGGCGCGATCCGCAAGCCTACGGCATCGGCATCAAGGAGCTGTGGGAGATCGATCCGGCCAGGCACGAACCGGGACTGGTGATGCACACCGCCGGCTGGCCGCTCGACCCTGACACCTACGGCGGCTCCTTCTGCTACCACCTCGACGAGGGCCCTCTGGTGGCGATCGGCTTCGTCGTCGGGCTCGACTACCGCAATCCCTATCTCTCGCCCTTCGAGGAATTCCAGCGGCTCAAGACCCACCCTGCCATCCGCTCCATGCTCGAAGGCGGCAAACGCATCGCCTATGGCGCACGGGCGCTAGTGGCCGGCGGCCTGCAAGCGCTGCCCAAGACGGTCTTTCCCGGCGGCGCGCTCATCGGCGACGATGCGGGTTACCTCAACGCCTCGCGCATCAAGGGCATCCACGCGGCCATCAAGTCCGGGATGCTTGCGGCGGAAGCCGCCTTCGCTGCGCTTGCCGCCGGTCGCGCGCACGACGAGCTCTCCGACTACCCGCAGGCCTTCGAGCGCAGCTGGCTGCACGAGGAGCTCTACCGCGCCCGCAACTTCAAGCCGCTCATGAAGAAGGGCCTATGGGCCGGGTCGCTGCTCTTTGGCATCGACCAGATGGTGTTCCGCGGCAAGGCACCCTGGACGCTGCACCGCGACACGCCCGACCACGCCCTGCTCAAACCCGCGGCCGAATGCAAACCGATCGCCTATCCCAAGCCCGACGGCGTGCTCACTTTCGACCGGCTCTCCTCGGTCTTCCTCTCCAACACCAACCACGACGAGGACCAGCCCTGCCACCTCGTGCTGCGCGATCCCAAGGTGGCGATCGACGTCAATCTCAAGATCTACGATGCCCCCGAGCAGCGCTACTGCCCGGCCGGCGTCTATGAGATCGTGAGAGAAGACGGCACGCCGCGCCTGCAGATCAACGCGCAGAACTGCGTGCACTGCAAGACCTGCGACATCAAGGATCCGACGCAGAACATCGACTGGGTCCCCCCGCAGGGCGGCGAAGGGCCGATCTACGTCGGCATGTGAGTCCGGGCGCCGCAGGGCTGCGGCGCCTTCACGGCCTCATTCGAACACGCGGCGCGCGTTCAGCGGCTGCACCGGGCGGTTGTTGCGGCCGGTGAGCGACAAGAAGGCGCGCAGCTGCTCCTCGCTCGCCTCGGCGACTTCCGACATCACGTACCAGCGCACGCCCTCGATGCAGGGCGGCGTGGTGAGCGAGCCGTTGTAGCGATAGAAATCGGTCGTGGGCGGCAGCAGCTTGCCCGGATCGAGCGACACGCTCGCCCCGCCCTTTTTCTGCGCGGCGGCGAGGATCTCGCCGAGCGCCGGATTGTCCTCGCCACGCCGGAACCACACCGCCACCACCGCGACGTTGCCGTCCTTGTCTTTATGCACCAGCTGGACCTCCAGCGGATAATGGTTGCCGCCGTCGGTATGCTCGCTGGGGGAATGGAACTGGATCGCCGTCAGCGCGAAGCGGTGCTGTTCGTCCGTGATCGCCGCCTTGCCGGAGACGACCTGCAGCGTCAGCACGCCGTTGTCGCGCCGCAGCCGGCCATTCACCGGCCCGTAGGCGAACTCGATCGCCCGCAGATCGGTGGTGAGCACATCCTCGCGCCGGATATCGATCGGCGACTGGTTCTTGCCGATGCCGCACCAGAAATAATCCCGCGACAGCTTCGCCCATTGGGACGGACCGTTCGTCTGACCATATCCCCAAGCGCCAGGAGAGCGAACCGAGCGTTTGGTCGACGAAGCCCCCGCAGCCGCGGGCTGCTGCACCGGCGGCGGGGATTTTTCCCCTTCGGCCGCCGGCGCCTCGGTCTTGGGCTCGCCGGCGGACGCCTCGGGCGCTGCCTCCTGGGCCTGCAGCGGCAAGGCTGCCGCAAGGCACACGATCCCCCACATCCATCGCTTCGCACGGGAAACCCGCAATGCCATGAGAAATTCTCCTGATCGAATGCACCGGCCGCGGGAGCATCCCACGCCGCTTCGTCCAGTGGCGAATTATCGCCCATCCCGCCCTGGATTGCACCTCCCGCCCCCCAAAGCGGCCGTTCCGGTAAAATAGGACGAAACCTTCAGAGAGCAACGATGACCTCCCACCCTTATCCCCACCCCCTCATCGCCCGCGAGGGCTGGCCCTTCCTCGCCGGAGCGGTCCTGCTCGCCCTCGCCGTCCAGGTCATGGCCGGCTTCTGCTGGGCCTGGCCCCTGTGGCTGCTCGCGCTCTTCGTGCTGCAGTTCTTCCGCGACCCGCCTCGCCCCATCCCCACCGAGCCGCTGGCGGTGCTCTCTCCCGCCGACGGGCGCATCGTGGCCATCGAGCCGGCGCACGACCCCTGGCGCGACTGCGACGCGCTCAAGATCAGCGTCTTCATGAACGTGTTCAACGTGCATTCCAACCGTAGTCCGGTCGACGGCACGGTGCTCGCGCGCTGGTACCACCCCGGCAAGTTCCTCAACGCGGCGCTCGACAAGGCATCCTGCGAAAACGAGCGCAATGCGCTGCACCTGCGCAGCGACACCGGGCACGAGCTCACCTGTGTGCAGGTGGCTGGGCTCGTGGCGCGCCGCATCCTCTGTTACGTCGAACCGGGCGATCGGCTCACTCGCGGGCAGCGCTACGGCTTCATCCGCTTCGGCTCGCGCGTCGACCTCTACCTGCCGCCGGGCAGCCGCCCGCGAGTCGTCTTCGGGGAAAAAGTCAAGGCGACGAGCACGATCCTCGCCGAATTTCCGGCGGCAGAACGCGAGGGCGCCCGATGAGCGAAGAACACGAATACACCACGCCGCCCAAGCGCCGCGGCATCTACCTTCTGCCCAACCTCTTCACCACGGCGGCGCTCTTTGCCGGTTTCTATGCCGTGGTGCAGGCGCTCGACGGGCAGTTCCAGACGGCGGCGGTAGCGATCTTCGCCGCCATCGTGCTCGACGGGCTCGACGGGCGCATCGCGCGCCTCACCCACACCCAGAGCGAGTTCGGCGCGCAATACGATTCCCTCTCCGACATGGTCTCTTTCGGCGTCGCCCCCGCCGTGCTGAGCTACACCTGGGCGCTGCAGCCGCTGGGCAAGATCGGCTGGATCGTCGCCTTCCTGTACTGCGCCGGTGCCGCACTGCGCCTGGCGCGCTTCAATACCACCCTCGGCGTGATCGACAAGCGCTACTTCCAGGGCCTGCCCAGCCCGGCCGCCGCCGCCCTGGTAGCCGGCTTCGCCTGGGTGGCCCACGATCTGGGTTGGACCGGAGCCGAACTGCGCTGGCCCGCCGCTCTCCTCACGGCCTTTGCCGGCATCAGCATGGTCACCAACATCCTCTACTGGAGCGGCAAGAGCATCGACCTGCGCCGCTCCTTTCCCTTCGTTGCCGCCGCAAGCGTGGTGCTCGCTTTCGCCCTCGTGTCGATCTACCCGGGGCTGCTCTTCCTTCTCTTTCTCGGCTACGCGCTCTCCGGCTACGTGCTCGCCTTCTGGCGCTGGCGCCACAAACGGCGCCACAGCGCCGACGCCTCGCCCCAGCCATAGCTTTTTTCGATGGCAAAAACGCTTGCTTCGATGCGAATTTCCGTGTAGATTTTGCTCCATGAAGATGCCAAGCGACCTCCTTCGCTCCTTCCTTCTCACGGCCGGCCTGCTGCTGGGCCCGCTGCTGCGCCTCGCGCGCTAAATACACACTCCCCTCTCCCCTGCCGTTTGCCTTCTCTGCCCCGACCCGCCGGTCGCGGCAAAGGCCGGATTTCGTCCTTTTATCTCAGGAGCCACATGATGAAAGACCCATTGATCATTTTCGACACCACCTTGCGCGATGGCGAACAAAGCCCCGGTGCCTCCATGACCAAGGAAGAAAAGTTGCGCATCGCCCGCCAGCTCGAGCGCATGCGCGTCGACGTCATCGAAGCCGGTTTCGCTGCTGCCTCCCCCGGCGACTTCGAAGCGGTACGGGCTGTGGCCGAAGCGATCAAGGAATCCACCGTCTGCTCGCTCGCCCGTGCCAACGAAGCCGACATCGAACGCGCCGCCGAGGCGATTCGCCCGGCCAAGCGCCAGCGCATCCACACCTTCATCGCCACCAGCCCCCTGCACATGGAAAAGAAACTCGGCATGCGGCCGGATGAAGTGCTCGAGCAGGCGGTCCGCTCCGTGCGCCTGGCACGAAACTACTGCGACGACGTCGAGTTCTCCACCGAAGACGGCAGCCGCTCCGAGCTCGACTTCCTCTGCCGCATCCTCGAAGCGGTGATCGAGGCCGGTGCCACCACCGTGAACATCCCCGACACCGTGGGCTATGCCGTCCCCGAAGAGTACGCCCATCTCATCAAGACGCTGCGCGAGCGCGTCCCCAACGCCGACAAGGCGATCTGGTCAGTGCACTGTCACAACGACCTGGGGCTGGCAGTGGCGAACTCGCTCGCGGCGGTGCTCGCCGGAGCGCGTCAGGTGGAGTGCACCATCAACGGCCTGGGCGAGCGGGCCGGCAACGCCGCGCTCGAAGAGATCGTCATGGCGGTGCGCACGCGCCACGACGTCTTCCCCTGCGACACGCGCATCGACACCACGCAGATCGTCCCCACTTCCAAGCTCGTGTCCACCATCACGGGTTTCCCGGTGCAGCCCAACAAGGCCATCGTCGGAGCGAACGCCTTCGCGCACGAATCGGGCATCCACCAGGATGGCGTGCTCAAGCACCGCGAAACCTACGAGATCATGCGCGCCGAGGATGTGGGCTGGAGCGCCAACAAGATCGTGCTCGGCAAACACTCCGGGCGGCGCGCCTTCCGCGCCCGCCTGGAAGAACTGGGTATCGAAATCGGATCGGAAGAACAGCTCAACCAGGCTTTCGCCCGCTTCAAGGAGCTCGCCGACAAAAAGCACGAGATCTTCGACGAAGACCTCTTCGCCCTCATGGCCGAAGAACCGGCGCCCAGCGAAGCAGAGCGCATCCGGCTCGTCTCGGCCGTGATCCACTCCGAGACGGGCGAAGCGCCGCACGCCAAGCTCACGCTCGCGATCGACGGCAAGGAATACGCCACCGAATCCGACGGCTCCGGGCCGGTGGATGCCGCCTTCAAGGCGATCGAAGCCCTGGTGCACAGCGGCGCCGAGCTGGTCCTCTATTCGGTCAATGCCATCACGCAAGGGACCGACGCCCAGGGCGAAGTCACGGTGCGGCTGAGCAAGGGCGGACGTATCGTCAATGGCCTGGGAGCCGACACCGACATCATCGTCGCCTCCATCAAGGCCTACCTCAACGCCCTCAACAAGCTGAGCCACGACGCCGTGCGCATCAACCCGCAGCTGTGAGCCTTACGCTGCCCCGTCTTCTCCCTGCCGCCCCGCGCGGCGGGCGAAGACGAGCAGCGCGGCGAAGAGTGCCAAGGCAAGGAACGTCTCCCCTTTGGCGAAGAACCCCACCCCCTGCGAATCGCCCCAGCGCAGCACGCCCTCGGCGACGTAGAAAATCGTCACGAGCGAGGCCCACTGCGCCGTGTAGCGCCGGCCGCGCCACAATCCCGGCAAGGCGGCAGCGATCGGCAGCGCCTTGAGCGTGAGCCAGGAGCCACCGAGGCGCAGCGGCGCGAGCCACCCTTCCCACAGCACGCACCACAGCGCCAGCGCCAAGGCGAGCACAAAGGCCACTCGCGCCCAGCATCGGGTTTTTCCCCTACAATGGCCGTCCATTCCGTCCCCTTTTTCAGTCCGCCGGAGCGGATGTGCCGATACCGCCCCTCTCCCTGCCCTCGCCCCGCCAAGTCGCACGGTTCGCCCGGCGCTTCGTCCTGGGACTGCGCCGCGCCGACTGCCTGATGGTGGCCGCCGCGCTCACCTACACCACGCTGCTCGCGCTCGTGCCGCTCCTTACCATCACGGTGGTCGTCTTTCGCAACTTTCCCGCTTTCGAGGAAATCGGTCTCGCGCTGCGCGACTTCCTCAGCGCCAACCTGCTGCCCGAGGCCGCCGCCAAGCTGGTGACGTTCTACACCCGCGAGTTCGTCGTCAATGCCGCCCGTCTCTCGGTGATCGGCACCCTGATGCTCATCGTCACGGCGCTGCTGCTGCTCGCAACCATCGAATCGGCCTTCGACCGCATCTGGCGCCTGCGCCGCCCGCGTCCAATCGCAGCACGGCTGGTCACCTACTGGTTCGTCCTCACCGCCGGGCCCCTTCTGTTCGGCTCCGGAGTCTATCTCACGACCCGGCTCGCACGCGAATCGCTGCGCATGGCCGGGCTCGGGGCGCTTGCCACGCCGCTCGTCTCTTTCGTATTGATCTGGGCCTTCCTCTGGGCACTCTACCAGCTCGTGCCGCGCCACCCCGTGCGTTCCCGCCACGCCGGCACCGCCGCCTTTCTCGCCACCCTCGCCTTCCTGCTGGTACAGCGCGGATTCACCGCCTTCATCTCCCGTTTCGCCACCTATGATCTCGTCTATGGCGCCTTTGCCGCTATTCCCATCTTTCTCGTGTGGATTTACGTCCTGTGGGCCGTCATTCTCGCAGGCGCCGTCTTCGGCGCCACGCTCGCCCGGCTGCCGGCTCAATCTTCCGGAAACGGATCGACCTCGTACTGAAACACCTCGACGCAGCGCGTCTGCGCCTCGAAGCGGATGAAACGCACCTGGCTCAGAAGCCACTGCCCCACCGCCGGCTCGCTCGCCATCGCCAGCCGCGAGCCGGCAATCGTCCCCGTGGGGCAGATCAAGGCCGGCTGCACCCGCAGCGGCGGCGTCTTGCGCACCGCCAGGGCCATCTGGGCAGGAAAGCCCGGAGGAGCGGGTTTCCCGTGGCTGAGCGCCACCACTTCCGGCTCGAACCCCACCGCCTGGATCCCCATCTGCAGCCCGTGGGGATGCTGCCTGAGCCAGCGCACCAGCGCCAGGATCCAACGCAGATCACCGCCGGCGCGGATCGCCACCACCTGGCCGGGGAAGAACAGGGCCTGCTCACGATCGGTCCAGCGCAGTTCATAGCCGCTGATGCTCACGTCGGTCACGCGCACGGGCCGGATGTGGGTTGGCAAACCCATGCGCTGCCGCAGCACATCTTCCCAGCCGACCAGCAGTTCGGCCATCGCGTCGAACGGTTTGCGCGGCAGACGCTGCTGCCAGCCATAGCGCCAGCGATCGAGCAACTCGCGCAGCAGCGCCACCCGGCCGTCGGCCGTCACTCCGCCTTCCACGCGGCGGCGCATCGTCCAGTCTATGCCGTCGAGCTGCCGGATCTCCTCTTCCGCCCGCTTGGCGAGCTCCTCGAGCGAGAAGGAGAGGCTCGGCTCGGGGCTATCCGCGCGCTTGAAAAACCATGCCTTCGGCTCGGGCGGCTCGTCGAGCTGCAGCGACATCACGAAGCCGTCCTCTTCTGCCTCACCGGGGCGATGCAAGACGATGACCGGATCGTTCGACTGCACCCAGCGCAAGGCCCACAGCAGCTCGCGCGCGTCCATGAAGCGGGGATCGGCCGCCGCGAGCGCGAGCAGCCAGGCGAGCTCGCCCCGGATGGCCGCATTTGCTTCATGCAGGAGGGAGAGGCAGAGCCCCGTCAAGGTACGCCAGAAACCGGCGGGCAAACCGACGCGGCTCACCAGCGCGAGCAGATAGGTGCGCAATGCGAACGCGGCGAAGATGTTCGCCACCCGCGGGTTGCGGCGCGCCTCCTCCACCCCGTTTTCCAGGCGGTCCATGGCCGTGGAGAGCACGCGCTGCAGCACCACCATGAGGTCGGAAGGCAGGGGAAAGGCCAAATCCCCTGCCTGCTGCAGCGTCTCGTCGATGGAAGCGAGCAAGGGGCGCGCTTCTTCGGCCATCCAGGCGGGATCATCCCGGATCACGACGCGCGCCATCCGCGCCCGCAATTCCTCGACCTGCTGTTCGTCGATCATGAAAAAACCACACTGCGTAGTATGGAACCGATTCTACACCGGCCGAGATTTTTCGCTACAATCGTCGGGCTCGCGGGCCAGGGTGGTGAAATCGGTAAACACAGCGGACTTAAAATCCGCCGCCGCGAGGCTTGGGGGTTCGACTCCCCTCCCTGGCACCAACGAATCACTTCAGCGCCTCGAGCCCCTCGATGCGCGTGCCGGGACCGATGCCGCGCTCGCGGAACCACCCTCCAGGCATCTCCAGCGCGTAGCGCGCCGGCGCTGCAGCGCAGTGCGAATCCAAGGTGCGCGGTGCCATCTCCTCCACGTTGAGGATGCGCCCTGCTTCGTCGAGAAAGGCCACCGACAACGCGATGGGGGTATTTTTCATCCACATGCACTGACGCCCCGCCGCAGGGAAGACGAACACCATCCCCTCGTTCGCCCCCAGGTGCTGGCGAAACATCAGGCCGCGTTCGCGCGAGGGCTCGTCGGCCGCCACCTCGGCCACGATCCGGTACATGCCAATCGTCAGCTCCGCGCGCGGCTGCGCCCAAACCGTCAGCGGTAGCGCCATCCCGGCCAGCACGGCCAAAACGCAGGACTTCAGCGACATCGTTCCGTTCCTCCGGGCACTCCGGGTAGATGCGGCGCACGCCCTCTTGACCATCGCTCTCTTTGCCCCCATAGTTTCATCGGATTTCCTTGTGGAGCACTCCCCATGAACGACACCGTGCATGTCGTCTGCCCGCACTGCTTCGCCGTCAATCGCGTCCCCACCGACCGTCTGCACCAAGGGCCCAACTGCGGCAAATGCCACCAGCCGCTCTTTCCCGGCCACCCCGTCGAGCTCGACGAAGCGCGCTTCGACGCCTATCTGACGAAGAACGACCTTCCCGTGCTGGTCGATTTCTGGGCCCCCTGGTGCGGTCCCTGCCGCATGATGGCTCCGGCCTTTGCCCATGCCGCCAGCCAGCTCGCCCCGCGCGTGCTGCTCGCCAAGCTCAACACCGACGAGGCCCAGGAAACGGCCGCGCGCTACGGCATCCGCAGCATTCCGACGATGATCCTCTTTCACCAGGGACGGGAAGTCGCGCGGCACTCCGGCGCCGTGGGCACGGCCGAGATCGTGCGCTGGACACAAAGCCATCTCTGACGATCCCGGCCTTGGGATGCCGGCTCAAGGCCGTTCGATGAGCTCGATCTTGTAGCCGTCCGGATCCTCGACAAAGGCGATCACGGTGGTGCCATGCTTCATCGGCCCGGCGTCGCGCACCACCTTCCCGCCGCGGGCGCGGATCTCGTCGCAGGCCGCCTTGGCGTCGGGCACGGCAATGGCGATGTGCCCGAACGCGTTGCCCATTTCATAATGATCGACTCCCCAGTTGTAGGTGAGCTCGATCACCGCCCCCTCGCTCTCGTCCTGATAGCCGACGAAGGCCAGGGTGAATTTCCCCTCGGGGTACTCTTCGCGGCGCAGCAGCCGCATGCCGAGCACCTTGGTATAGAACTCGATCGAACGGTCGAGATTGCCGACGCGGATCATGGTATGCAGGATACGGGGCATGGTGTCTCTCCTTCTTCTGGTTAGGTTAGGGAATCAACTCCGAGGGCGCTCCCACGACAAACCTCGGGCTTCGAGCGCGGCGACGATGTCGCGCATCGCCGCCTCGACCACCGCTCTGGGACCCTTGAAACCGAGCTCGAGCCGGCGCCGTCCTCCCGTTTCTTCGGGCACCGACGGCAGCGAAAAGAGCGTGCCTTCAGGATAGCGCACGGTGAGCGCCTGCATCAGATCGACCAGATCCCCCTCATGCGCGTCCCACACGTAGACGGAATCCTCGACGTAGTCCTCGCGATGAAAGAGGTGCGCGTATTGGGTGTCGAGCACCCATTCGACCATCGGCCAGGCCATCACCGGAAAGCCTGGCACGAAATGGTGATCGGCAACGGAAAAACCCGGGATCTGGTTGTAGGGGTTGGGGATGATGCGCGCGCCGCGGGGAAAGCGCCCCATTTCCAGACGCTGCGGCGTGGTGCGCTCGCCAAAGCGCGCGCGGATCAGCGCCTCGGCCTCGGGATGCAGCTCGAGCGGCACGCCCAGGGCGTGCGCCACACACTGCCGCGTATGATCGTCCGGCGTGGCACCGATGCCGCCGAAACTGAAGACGATGTCTTCGCTCGCAAGGCTGCGGCGAAACGCCTCGGTGAGCCGCTGCGGATCGTCTCCCAGGTAGTGCACCCAGGCAAGGCGCAGCCCCCGCGCGTGCAGCAGCTCGCGCAGCTTGGCGAAGTGCTTGTCCTCGCGACGGCCCGAGAGAATCTCGTCGCCGATGATGTAGGCCCCGAATGCGCTCATCTTTTCCCCTTGGGCAAGTCCATCTCCACGATCCAGGCACCTCGCTCGAGCCGCAGCCGCCGCAGCGCCTCCAGCCCGGCATGCACGAAGAGCAGCCCCGTGAGCGCCGGCGCGAAGAGATTGAGCAGCGGCACATAGGCAAGTGCCGCACCGATCGCCCCGAGCCAGAAGAAGGTTCCCCCTTCGCGCGCCTCCAGCGCCCGCAGCTCTTCGGCGTCGGCGTGCTCCATCAGGCAATCATAGCTAAAGGTGCGCTTGTTGAGCCAGGCCGTCAAGAGCCAAGGCAGGACCAGCGCCGCACCGGGAATCCACCAGAAGATCAGGCTCACGAGAAACCCGACCAGGAAGAGGCCGGAGGCGCCCAGCGTATTCCACAGGCTGCGCATGACGCTGCCGCCGTGGCGGCGTTCCAGATCGGCGTATTCCTCGCGACCGACCAAGGCGACGACGCGCGGCATCACCCAGATGCCCACGATCACGAGCAGGGTGACGTACATGAGCGGCAGCACGCCCAGCACCAGCAGCACCTTGAGGGCGAAGAATCCGGCCATCGCCAGCATTCCCGCCTGCGCACCTTCCGGCGAGGCGTCGAACCAGCCCGCCAGCCACGCCGTGAGCGGCTCCCAGGCAAGCGCAAGCGCCGCGATCCAGACCAAGCCCGCCGCGAGCAGCGGCCAGAACATCTCCCACAGGATCTTGCCCCGCCCCAGGGTGGCGAGCGAGCGCAACAGCGCGATGCGGATGAGATCCATCGTTCCTCAGTGCAGCCGCGGCATCACGCCGCGCAGTCCGCGCATCACCTTGCCCATTCCGCCCTTGGAGAACTGTTTCATCACGCGCTGTGTCTGGTCGAACTGCTTGAGCAGGCGATTGACCTCCTGCACCGTCACACCTGCGCCGGCGGCGATGCGCCGCTTGCGGCTCGCCTTGATGATGTCGGGGTTGGCCCGCTCCTGCGGCGTCATGGCGTCGATGATGCCCTGGATGCGGCGGATCGCCTTCTCTTCCATGCCGCCCTGCAGCTGCCCGGCCGCCTGGGCGAATTGCGCCGGCAGCTTGTCGAGCAAAGCCCCGATGCCGCCCATCTTGCGCATCTGCACGATCTGCTCGCGGAAATCGTTGAGATCGAACCCCTTGCCGGTGCGCAGCTTCTGCGCGAGCTCCTTGGCTTTCTGTTCGTCGACGCTGCGCCGCGCCTCTTCCACCAGGCCGAGGATGTCGCCCATGCCGAGGATGCGGCTCGCCATGCGATCGGGATAGAAGGGTTCAAGGCCCGAGAGCTTCTCACCCACGCCGGCAAACTTGATCGGCTTGCCGGTGACGGCGCGCACCGACAGCGCCGCCCCGCCGCGCGCATCGCCGTCGAGCTTGGTGAGCACCACGCCGGTGAGTGGCAGCGCCTCGTTGAAGGCGCGCGCGGTATTGACTGCGTCCTGCCCCAGCATGGCGTCGACCACGAAGAGCGTCTCGGTCGGATTCAAGGCCGCGTGCAGCGCCTTGATCTCCTCCATCATCGCCCGGTCGATCGCCAGGCGCCCAGCGGTATCCACCAGCAGCACGTCGTGGAAATGCCGCTCGGCCCAATCCTTGGCCGCGCGCGCGATCGCCTCGGGCTGCTGCTCGGGCGAGGAAGGGAAGAAATCGACCCCGGCCTGCTCGGCCACCGTGCGCAGCTGCTCGATCGCCGCCGGCCGGTAGACGTCGGTGGAGACCACCAGCACTTTCTTCTTTTTCTCTTCCTTGAGCCATTTGGCGAGCTTGCCCACGGTGGTGGTCTTCCCCGCCCCCTGCAGCCCCGCCATGAGGACGATCACCGGCGGGCGCGCCTCGAGCTTGAGCCCCTCGCCCTGGCCGCCCATGAGCGCCACGAGCTCGTCGTGCACCACGCCGATGAGCGCCTGGCCCGGCGTGAGCGAACCGATCACTTCCTGCCCGACGGCCTTTTCCTTCACGCGGGCGATGAAGTCCTTGACCACCGGCAGGGCCACGTCGGCTTCCAGCAGCGCCATGCGCACCTCGCGCAGGGCCTCCTGGATGTTCTCCTCCGTGAGCCGCGCCTGGCCGCGCAGCGTCTTGACGACTTTGGACAGTCTTTGCGTCAGGTTGTCGAGCATGGGCACAAAACCTCGGCATTCTTCGAGTAAACTAGGATCATGGATTCGATTCTACCCCATCTGCTGGCCTTCCTCCTGTACGGCCTCGGGGCGATCGCCGTAGGGCGGCGCTGCCGCCGCCAACCGGAAGAAGGAGGCCGCTGCCCGCGCCCACTCGACCGGGCCCTGCTCACCGCCGCCATCCTCGCGCACGGCTGGGGCGCGGCCGCCCTGCTGCTGTCGGACCAAGGACTGCGGCTCGGGTTCGCGCCGGCGCTTTCGCTCACGGTGTGGCTCGCCGCCCTCTTCTTCTGGATCGAATCTTTCTACGCCCCCATCGGCTGGCTCTACACCGTACTCACGCCGATCGCCGCCCTGGTGTGCCTGCTCGTGCCCTGGCTGCCCTTGCCTGCCGCGCCTGTCGCCACCGACAACCCGTGGCTGCGCCTGCACCTGGTCGTGGCGCTGCTCTCCTATGCGCTGTTCACGCTCGCCGCGCTGCACGCGGTGCTGATGTCGGTGCTCGAGCGTGCCCTGCACCGGCGCGAACCCGCGGCCTGGCTCGGACGGATGCCGCCGCTGCTCGTGATGGAGACGCTGCTCTTTCGCGTGATCGGCGTAGCCTTCGCCCTGCTCACGGTCACGGTGCTCACCGGCGTCGTTTTTTCCGAAGCGCTCTTCGGCCAGCCGCTGCGCCCCGACCATAAAACCATCTTCACCCTGCTCGCCTGGGCGATCTTCGGCGTGCTACTCTTGGGGCGACACGCCTGGGGTTGGCGCGGGCGCGTGGCCCTGCGCTGGACCTGGGCCGGTTTCGTCACCTTGGCGCTCGCCTACCTCGGCACCCATTTCGTTCTGGAATACCTCCTGCACCGTCAATGACGCCGATGGACGACTCCATGCTCGCCGACCTGCTGTGGCAATGGATCGGATTGGCCGTGCTGCTCCTTACCTCCGGTTTTGCTTCCATGAGCGAGACGGTGATGATGGCAGCCAACCGCTACCGCCTGAAAGCCCGCGCGGACAACGGCGAGCGCGGCGCTCAGCTCGCCGCGGCGCTCACCGCCCACCCCGAGCGGATGCTGAGCGTGATCCTGCTCGTCAACAATGCCGTCAACGTCGGTGCGGCCACGCTCGCTTCCGTCATCACCATCGAGCTCTTCGGCCAGAACGAGACGATGCTCGCCGTAGGCAGCTTCGTGCTCACCTTCCTCATCCTCGTCTTCTCCGAGATCACCCCCAAGGTGATCGGCGCGCGCTACGCCGACCTGCTCGCCCCCTACATCGCCTATCCGCTCACCGCTGCCTTGCGCCTCGTGGGCCCGGTGGTGGATTTCGTCAATCTCTTCGTCAAGGCGCTGCTGTGGCTGCTGCGCCTGCCGCGACGGGCCACGCCGCAGGCGCCGAGCCTGGAAGAGCTGCGCAGCATCGTGCTCGAGTCGCGCGTGCTGCGCTCGGAGAAACACCGCGACGTCCTGCTCAAGCTCTTCGATCTCGAGCGCATCACGGTGGCCGACGTGATGATCCCGCGGCAGGCGATCGAATTTCTCGATCTCACCGACGACGAGGAGACGCTGCGCGCGCAACTGGCCACCGCCTACCACACGCGCCTACCGGTGATCGAAGGCAATCCCGACGAGGTGCTCGGCATTTTGCACGTGCGCCAGCTGCTCGCCGAGACGCTCACCTCAGGATTCTCCCGTGAGGCCATCCGCCGCAGCCTCTCGCCGCCCTACTTCGTGCCGGAAGAGACCAACGCCATGACGCAGCTGCAGTTCTTCCAGGAACATCACCAGCGGCTGGCTCTGGTGGTCGATGAATACGGCGAGTTGCAGGGTCTGGTGACGCTCGACGACATCATCGAGGAGATGGTCGGCAAATTCACCACCAGCCGCCCCGGCAGCGACACCGTGCTGCAATGGCAGGAAGACGGTACGGTGATCGTCGATGGCACCACGCCGGTGCGCGAGCTCAACCGGGCGCTCGGGCTGGATCTGCCCACCGACGGCCCCCGCACCCTCAACGGCCTGATCCTCGAATATCTCCAGGAGATCCCCGAATCGGAAGTGTCGCTGCGTATTGGCGACGTCCGCATGGACGTTTTACAATGTCATGATCGGCGTATCCGCTCGGTACGCCTCTATGCGCCAACGGCCGGGGAAGCGGATACATCCGAAAGCAGCTCCGGCGAACGCTCAAGCGAGGAAGGACGATGATCGAGACGACGGGTTTGGTGCGGGCGTTGATCCAGAAAGGCTGGGTCGACGAGAAGACCGTCGAGCAGGCCCATGCCAAGGAAGAGGCCGGCCCCAATGGTCTGCTGCTCACCCTCATCAAGTCGGGCCTGCTCGATGAGCGCAAGGTCGCCCAGTTCGCCGCAGAGACGTTTGGGCTGCCCGTGCTCGACATTGCTGCCGTCGACCCCGGCGCCCTGCCGAAGAAGCTGATCGATCCGCAGATCGCCAACCGCTATCAAGTCGTCGCCCTGTCACAGCGCAAGGGCAAAACGGTGATCGCCGTGGCCGACCCCACGCTCGTGCGCGTCTACGACGAGATCCGATTCCAGACCGGCCAGACGATCGAACTCGTCGTCGCCCCTGCCCTCGCGCTCGCCCGTTTCTGCGACAAGCTCTACGAATCACTCAACAACGCCCTCTCCACCCTCGTCCAAGACGGCGACGGACTCCTGGAAGCCGTTTCCTTGAGCGAAGTCACGCCCCAGGCAGACGAAGGCGAGGTCGATGTCGAAGATGCCCCCGTCGTGCGTTTCATCCAGAAGATCCTCATCGACGCGATCAACGAAGGCGCCTCCGACATCCATTTCGAACCCTACGAGAAGTTCTACCGCATCCGCGTACGCCAAGACGGCGTGTTGCGCGAGATCGCCCGCCCGCCGCTCGCGCTCAAGGAAAAAATCGCGGCGCGCCTCAAGATCATCTCCAAACTCGACATCTCGGAGAAGCGCGTTCCCCAGGACGGGCGCACCAAACTGGTGCTGAGCAAGAACAAGGCGATCGATTTCCGCGTCTCGACCCTGCCCACCCTGTGGGGAGAGAAGATCGTGCTGCGCATCCTCGATTCGAGCCAGGCGATGCTCGGCATCGACGCGCTCGGCTACGAGCCCGATCAGAAGGCGGCGCTGCTGGAAGCGATCGAGCGTCCCTACGGCATGATCCTCGTCACTGGCCCCACCGGCTCGGGCAAGACCGTCTCGCTCTACACCTGCCTCAACCTGCTCAACAAGCCCGAAGTCAACATCTCCACCGCCGAAGACCCGGTGGAGATCAACCTGCCCGGCATCAACCAGGTCAACATCAACGACAAAGTGGGGCTGACCTTTGCCGCGGCGCTGCGCGCCTTCCTGCGCCAGGACCCGGACATCATCATGGTGGGCGAGATCCGCGACCTGGAGACCGCCGACATCGGTGTGAAGGCTGCCCAGACCGGCCACCTGCTCCTTTCCACCCTGCACACCAACGACGCGCCCAGCACGGTCGAGCGGCTGCGCAACATCGGCATCGCCCCTTTCAACATCGCCTCCTCGGTGATCCTCATCACGGCGCAACGGCTGGTGCGGCGTTTGTGCACTTGCAAGAAACCGATCGACGTCCCCCTGGAAGCGCTCGTTTCGGCCGGTTTCAGCGAAGAGGAGCTCGACGGGAGCTGGCAGCCCTACGGCCCGGTCGGCTGCGAGAAATGCCGCGGTTCCGGCTACAAGGGACGCACGGGCATCTACGAGGTGATGCCCATCAGCGAGGAAATCCAGCGCCTCATCATGGCCAATGCCTCGGCCATGGAGATCGAAGCCCAAGCCCGGCGCCAAGGGGTGCGCAGCCTGCGTCAGGCGGGGCTGCTCAAAGTCAAGCACGGCATCACCTCGCTCACCGAAGTGCTTGCCGCCACCAACGATTGACCCTGTTGCGAGAGGTTTCCCATGGCAACTACGACCGCCAAACCCAAAGAGCTGCTGTTCAGCTGGGAGGGTAAAGATGCCCAGAACAAACCGGCCCGCGGGGAGATCCGCGCCCCGAGCGAAGCCTCGGCCCGCACGGCGCTGCGCCGCCAAGGAGTGGTCGTCACCAAGATCACGAAAATCAAGCAACGGCGCGGTCGCGTCGGCGAGAAGGATCTGGTCCTCTTCACCCGGCAGCTCTCCACCATGATGAAGGCGGGCGTGCCGCTGCTGCAATCCTTCGACATCGCCATCAAGGGCTCGACCAACCCGGCCTTGACGCGGCTATTGAATCTCATCCGCGAAGACATCGCCGCCGGTTCGAGCCTCGCGGCCGCCTTCGCCAAGTACCCCATGTATTTCGACCGCCTCTTCGTCTCGCTGGTGGCCGCCGGCGAACAGGCCGGTATCCTCGACGATCTGCTCGAACGCCTGGCCTCCTATCAGGAAAAGATCCTGGCAATCAAAGGCAAGATCAAATCGGCCCTCTTCTATCCCACGGCCGTCGTGGTGGTGGCGATGCTCGTCATCGCGGTGATGATGATTTTCGTCATCCCCCAGTTCAAGGACATCTTCACCAGCTTCGGTGCCGATCTTCCCGCCCCGACACAGATCGTCATCGACCTATCGGAGTTCTTCGTCGCCAATTGGTATTACATGCTGGTGGCGGTGATCCTGCTCGTGGTCGGTTTCGGGATGCTGCACCGACGATCTCCCGCCTTCCGTGCCCTGATCGACCGCATGATCCTGCGCATCCCCGTGATCGGGGACATCATCCGCAAGGCCACCATCGCACGCTGGACGCGGACGCTGGCCACCATGTTCGCCGCGGGCGTGCCGCTCAACGAAGCGCTCGTGTCGGTGGGCGATGCCGCCGGCAACATCGTCTATCGCGAGGCCACCGAAAAGATCACCCAGGCGGTCACCTCGGGCATCTCGCTCACCGTGGCCATGACCGACAGCGGGGTCTTCCCGGCGATGGTCACGCAGATGGTCTCCATCGGCGAGGAATCGGGCCAGCTCGACGCCATGCTCAGCAAGGTGGCCGAATATTACGAGCGGGAGGTCGACGAGGCGGTCGCTTCGCTCTCCCAGCTGCTCGAACCGATCATCATGGTCTTTCTCGGCGTCGTCATCGGCGGCATCGTCGTGGCCATGTATCTGCCCATCTTCAAGATGGCCCAGACCATATGAGCGCCGTGGCCGGGCTGCCGCTCGGCGTGCAGCTCCTCGCGGCGCTGCTCGTCGGTGCGATGGTGGGCAGTTTCCTCAACGTGGTGATCCACCGCCTGCCGCGCATGCTGGAGCGCGACTGGCAGGCGCAGGCGCGCGAGCTCCTGGGCCTGCCAGTCGAGGCGCAGCCGCGTTACGACCTCGCACGACCGGCTTCGCACTGCCCGCACTGCGGGCACGCCATCTCCGCCTGGGAGAACGTTCCGCTCGTGAGCTGGATCGTGCTGCGCGGGCGCTGCCGCCACTGCCGCGCCCCCATCGGCTGGCGCTATCCGCTGGTGGAGCTCCTCGGGGCGCTCGCGGCGGCGGCCGCCGTCTGGTGTTTCGGCCCAACCTGGCAGGCGCTCGCTGCCGCCGGTTTTCTCTGGTGCGCGATCGCGCTCGCCTTCATCGATCTCGACACGCGGCTGCTGCCCGATGCGCTCACGCTGCCCTTGCTGTGGGCGGGGCTGCTGGTCAATCTGCACGGCACATTCGTTCCCTTGCCCGATGCCGTACTGGGGGCGGTGGCCGGTTATCTGGTCCTGTGGAGCATCTATTGGCTCTTCAAACTCCTCACCGGCAAGGAAGGCATGGGCTACGGCGACTTCAAGCTGCTCGCCGCCATCGGCGCCTGGCTCGGCTGGACGGCGCTTCCCCTCGTGCTGCTGCTCTCCTCGCTTGCCGGCGCCGTGATCGGGGTCTCGCTCAAGGCACTGGGGCGTCTGAAGGAAGGAGAGCCTCTGCCTTTCGGCCCTTTTCTCGCCGCCGGCGGCGTCATCGCCTTGCTTGGGGGACGCGAGATCTTGCACTGGTGGCTCGGCGCCCCCATTTTGCGGTAGACTTCCTCGTTTGTCTGCATCGGTTCCACGTCGTTCCAACCAAGGAGACTCGGCGATGCCCATCTATGAATACCGCTGCGCCGATTGCGGCGCCCAACACGAGCACCTGCAGAAACTCAGCGATGCGCCAATCACCCGCTGCCCCGATTGCGGCAGCACTCACTACGCCAAACTCGTCTCCGCCGCCGGCTTCCAGCTGAAAGGCAGCGGCTGGTACGCCACCGACTTCAAGGGAGGCGGCTCATCGAGCACATCCTCCTCCAGCGAAGGTGGCGAAAAAACCGCCGCCACGGCCGGAGGGGGCTGCTGCGGCGGCGCCTGCGGCTGCCACTGAGCCTGACGGGCGAAAGGAACGAGGACGACGATGCGCCGCTACTTCGTGACGGGTCTGCTCGTCTGGCTGCCCATCGTCGTCACCTTCGCCGTCCTCGCCTGGATCGTCGGCACGCTCGATACCCTCATCGACTGGCTGCCCGAGCGTTGGCGACCCGAGACGCTGCTGGGCTACCGCATCCCGGGGCTCGGCGTCGTGGCCGCGGTAAGTCTGGTCTTCGCCACTGGCATCGTCGCTGCCAACGTGCTCGGGCAGCGCCTCATCGAGCTGTGGGAGGCGCTCATCCGGCGCATCCCCATCGTCAAGAGCCTCTATTCGAGCGTCAAGCAAGTTTCGGAAACGCTCTTCTCCGAAGGTGGCCAGGCCTTTCGCACCGCCGTGCTCGTCGAATATCCCCGCCGCGGGGCCTGGACGGTGGCCTTCGTCACCGGAGAGCCTCCGGCAGCGGTGGTCGGCGGCACCGGCGTCGCCGAACCCATGATCGCCGTCTATGTACCGACCACCCCCAACCCCACTTCTGGTTTCCTTCTCTTGGTGCCCGAGAGCGAGGTCATCCCGCTCGAGCTCGGCATCGACGAAGCGCTCAAGTACGTGATCTCTCTGGGCACCATCACGCCGACGGCGATGCCGCCCTCGGCTCATTCCCCCGACGCGGGGACATGACCATTTCACCCTTCGAACGAAACGGATCGTCCATGCGCACCCACTACTGCGGACAAATCAATACCGAACACCTCGATCAGACCGTCACCCTCTGCGGCTGGGTCCATCGCCGACGCGATCACGGCGGCGTCATCTTCCTCGACCTGCGCGACCGCGAAGGGCTGGTGCAGATCGTCTGCGATCCCGACTCCCCCGAGACGTTCCGCACCGCCGAATCCCTGCGCAACGAATACGTCGTGCGTGTCACCGGCACGGTGCGCCGCCGTCCCGCCGGCACCGAGAACCCGAATCTGCCCACCGGCGAGATCGAGGTGCTGTGCCGCGAGCTGGAAGTGCTCAACGCCGCCGCGCCCCTGCCTTTTCAGCTCGACGAGACCAACCTTTCGGAGACGGTGCGCCTGACGCACCGCGTCATCGACCTGCGTCGCCCGGCGATGCAGGCAAACCTCCTGCTGCGCTACCGCACCGCGCGCGCCTTCCGTCGTTTCCTCGACGCGCACGGTTTCGTCGACATCGAAACGCCCATGCTCACGCGCAGCACCCCCGAGGGGGCGCGTGACTACCTCGTGCCTTCGCGCGTGCATCCGGGCCACTTCTACGCCCTGCCGCAATCGCCCCAGCTCTTCAAACAGATGCTCATGGTCTCGGGGTTCGACCGCTACTACCAGATCACCAAGTGCTTCCGCGACGAAGACCTGCGCGCCGACCGTCAGCCCGAATTCACCCAGGTCGATATCGAGACTTCCTTCATGACGGAAGCGCAGATCACGGCACTCGCCGAAGCCATGATCCGCGAGGTCTTCGCCGAGGCGCTCGGCGTGCGGCTGCCCGATCCCTTCCCGCGCCTGAGCTATGCCGAGGCGATGGCGCGTTTCGGTTCGGACAAACCCGACCTGCGCGTGACGCTGGAGCTCACCGACGTCACCGACGCCGTGCGCGACGTCGCTTTCAAGGTCTTCTCCGGCCCGGCCAATTCCGGCGGTCTGGTGATGGCGCTGCGCATCCCCGGCGGGGCGCAGCTCACCCGAGGCGAGATCGACGAGTACACCAAATTCGTCGGCATCTACGGTGCCAAGGGGCTTGCCTACATCAAGGTAAACGACGCGAGTCGCCCCGACGAAACCGGCTTGCAATCCCCCATCGTCAAGAACCTGCACGAACAGGCCCTGCGCGCCATCCTCGAGCGCACCGGCGCGCAAAGCGGCGATCTCATCTTTTTCGGCGCCGACAAGCCCAAAGTGGTCTACGATGCGCTGGGGGCGCTGCGCACCAAGATCGGGCACGAGAAAGGCTTCCTCACGGGGGCCGACTGGGCGCCGGTGTGGATCACCGATTTTCCCATGTTCGAATACGACGAGGAAGAAAAGCGCTGGACGGCGCTACACCACCCCTTCACCTCACCCAAGGACGAAGACCTCGAGCGACTGGAATCCGACCCGGGCAGCGTGCGCGCCAAGGCCTACGACCTGGCGCTCAACGGCTGGGAGATCGGCGGCGGTTCGGTGCGCATCCACCGCGAGGAGGTGCAGCGACGCGTCTTTGCCGTGCTCGGCATCGGCGAGGAGGAGGCGCGCGCCAAGTTCGGCTTCCTGCTCGACGCGCTCAAGTACGGCGCTCCGCCCCACGGCGGCCTCGCCTTCGGGCTCGATCGGATCGTGGCGATGATGGCGCGCGCCGAATCGATCCGCGACGTGATCGCCTTCCCGAAAACGCAGCGCGCCCAGTGCCTGCTCACCCATGCCCCCAGCCCGGTCGATGAGAAACAGCTGCGCGAGCTGCACATCCGGCTGCGCATCGAACCGGAAAAATCGGCCAAGAACGCCTGATTCCGCCAAACCCAAGGACGACGCGATGACCCGAGAACCGCTCACCGCCGCGCAGAAAGCCGACGTGCTCGCCGAGGCGCTGCCCTACATCCGCCAGTTCTTCGACAAGACGCTCGTCATCAAGTACGGTGGCAACGCCATGACCGACGAGCGCCTCAAAGACAGCTTCGCGCGCGACGTGGTGCTCTTGAAGCTCGTCGGCATGAACCCGGTGGTGGTGCACGGCGGCGGGCCGCAGATCGAGCGCCTGCTCGAACGCATCGGCAAGAAAGGGGAATTCATCCAGGGGATGCGAGTCACCGACGCCGAGACCATGGACGTGGTCGAGATGGTGCTCGGCGGCCAGGTGAACAAGGAGATCGTCAACCTCATCAACCGGCACGGCGGCAAGGCGGTCGGTCTCACCGGCAAGGACGCCGGCGGCTTCATCCGCGCCCGCCGCATGCGCCTGCGCCAGCGCGACGACGGCGAAGCGCTCATCGACATCGGCCAGGTGGGCGAGGTGAGCCATATCGACCCTTCGATCATCCAGTTCCTCGATCGCGGCGACTTCATCCCCGTGATCGCCCCGATCGGCGTCGATGAGGAAGGGCAGACCTACAACATCAACGCCGACCTGGTGGCGGGCAAACTCGCCGAGGTGCTGCGCGCCGAAAAGCTCATCCTCATGACCAACACGCCCGGCGTGCTCGACAAGAACGGCAATCTCCTCACGGGGCTCACGCCACGCGAAATCGACGAATTGGTGGCCGACGGCACGCTCTCGGGCGGGATGCTGCCCAAGATCGCCTCCGCGCTGGAAGCGGCCAGGAACGGCGTGCGCTCGGTGCACATCATCGACGGGCGCGTCGAGCACGCGCTGCTCGTCGAGATCCTCACCGACCATGGGGTCGGCACGATGATCCGGGCCGAGTAGGCGGAGGATGACGGCGGCTCAGCCGCCGAGCTTCTCCGCCACGAAGTCGGCGAGCGTGCCGAGCGTGGCGAAGGTGGTGCCGTCGATCTCCTCGTCGCCTATGATGAACCCGAAACGCTCTTCGAGGAGATGGATCACGGCGAGCACGCCCATGGAATCGAGCTCGGGAATGGCTCCCAAAAGAGCGCTGTCGCGGCCGAGTTCGACCAGACGCTGCGGTGGCAATTCGAGCGCCTCGCCCAAGATTTCGAGGATCCTCGTTTCGATGTCCAACCTCGTTCCCCTTCATTCCGGCAACGCCGCCCACGGGCGGCGAAACGATCATTATAAAGGGAGGTCGCTCCGCCATGCATCCACCGTTCCTGCTGTGGCATCTGCCGCGCTACCACGCTGAACGGCGCCCTGATGCCCGGGCGCTCACCTCTGGCGGCGAGCACCTCACCTACGCCCGGCTCGCGCGGGAGATCGAACGCTGCGCCGCGGCGCTGCAGGCGCTGGGCATCCGCCGCGGCGATCGCGTCGCGGTCTGGCTCGACAAACGGCCCGAGACGGTCATCGCCTGTTTCGGCGCAGCCGCCGCCGGCGCCATCTTCGTGCCGATCAACCCCCTCCTCAAGGCCGAGCAGGTGCACTACCTGCTGCGCGACAGCGGCGCGCGCTGCCTCGTCTCCGCCCCCACGCGCCTGCGCACCCTGCTGCCCTGGCCCGAAGGCGTGGCGCCGGGGGTGCTCGCCGTGGATGAACCGGGCCAGGGCGTACCGCCCGATGCCCATTCCTGGCGCGAATGCCTGGCGCAGGCCGGTGCCTTCGCCGCGCCGCCCGCCACCGAGAACGACGTCGCCGCCATCCTCTACACTTCCGGCAGCACGGGGCGCCCCAAGGGCGTGGTGCTGTCGCACCGCAACCTCGTCGCCGGCGCCCAATCGGTGGCGAGCTATCTGGAAAATTCCCCCGAAGACGTGCTGCTCGCGGCGCTGCCGCTCTCGTTCGACGCGGGCTTTTCCCAGCTCACCACGGCCTTCTGCGCCGGAGCGCGGGTGGTGCTGCTCAACTACCTGCTGCCCGTCGACGTGCTGCGCACCATGGAGCGCGAGCGCGTCACCGGGCTCACCGCCGTGCCGCCGCTGTGGGTGGCGCTCGCCGAGCTCGACTGGCCGGCTCCTGTCGCCGCCCACCTGCGCTATTTCGCCAATACCGGCGGAAAACTGCCGCGACGCGTGCTCGAGCGCCTGCGCGCCCTCGCGCCCCAAGCCAAACCCTATCTGATGTACGGCCTCACCGAGGCCTTCCGCGCCACCTACCTGCCGCCGGAAGAAATCGACCGCCGACCCGACTCGATCGGCCGCGCCATTCCCAACGCCGAAGTGTTCGTACTGCGCGAGGACGGCACCCCCTGCGCCCCGCGCGAAGTGGGTGAGATCGTGCAGCGCGGTCCCCTGGTGGCGCAGGGCTACTGGAACGACCCCGAGCGCACCGCCGAACGGTTCCGGCCGCTACCCCCTGCCGTCGATCCGCGTCCGTCGCCAGTGCCGGCGCGCGAGTGGGCGGTCTACTCCGGCGACTACGGCTGGCTCGACGAAGAAGGGTATCTATATTTCGCAGGGCGGCGCGACGAGATGATCAAGACCTCCGGCTATCGCGTCAGCCCCACCGAGATCGAAGAAGCGCTCATCGCCTCCGGGCTCGTGCGCGAGTGCTGCGCCTGCGGGCTGGAAGACGAGCGGCTCGGCCAGATCATCGCCGTGGCGCTGCAGCCGGCGGTCGAACCCTTCGACCTGGAAGCCCTGCGCCGCCATTGCCGCCAGCACCTGCCGCCCTACCAGATGCCGCAGGTCTTCCTCCTGTCCGATCAGCCCCTGCCGCGCAACCCCAACGGCAAGCTCGACCGGCCGGCGATCCGCGAACGGCTCGCCCGCTACGCCAAGACCCAGACGCAAGTATGATCCCGGAACACGCACCGATGCGCGAATTTCCCGTCGATGCGCGCGGTGAGCTCACCGTGGGCGGACTGCCGCTCACCCGGCTCGCCGAGCGCGTCGGCCGCACGCCTTTCTACGCCTACGACCGAAGCCGGATAGGTGCGCGCGTGGCCCGCGTACGCGAGGCGATCGGCCCCGAAGTGCGCCTGCACTACGCCATCAAGGCCAACCCCTTCCCGCCGCTCGTGGCGCTGCTCGCGCGCGAGACCGACGGTTTCGACGTGGCCTCCGGCGGCGAGATGGCGCTTGCCCTCGACTGCGGCATGGCCCCCGAGCGCATCGCCTTTGCCGGTCCCGGAAAGCGCGACGAAGAGCTGCGCCAGGCGCTGGCCGCGGAGATCACGATCACGCTCGAATCCGAGCGCGAACTGCCGCGCGTGCTCGCCCACGCCGAGTCGCTCGGCATCGCACCGCACCTCGCGCTGCGCCTCAACCCCGATTTCGAGCTCAAGCGCGCCGGCATGAAGATGGGCGGCGGGGCCAAACCCTTCGGCATCGACCTCGAGCGCGCTCCCGCCCTGCTCGAATCCCTCCAGGCTGCCGGCCTCGCCCTCGAGGGGCTGCACCTCTACGCCGGCTCGCAGAGCCTCGATGCCGAAACGCTCGTGGCCGTGCAGCGCGCTTCCTTCGATCGCCTCGTGCGCCTTGCCGAACGGCTCCCTGCGCCGCCGCGCTGGCTCAACCTCGGCGGCGGGTTCGGCATCCCCTATTTTCCCGGCGAGCAGCCGCTCGCGCTCGAACCGGTGGGCGAGAACCTGCGCGCGCTCGCCGCCGAGCTGCACCGTCTCCTGCCCGCAACCGAGCTCGTCATCGAACTGGGGCGCTACCTCGTAGGCGAGGCAGGCCTCTACGTCTGCCGCGTGCTCGACAAGAAACGCTCGCGCGACACCACCTTCCTCGTGGTCGACGGCGGCCTGCACCAGCATCTGGCCGCGAGCGGCAACTTCGGCCAGGTGATCCGCAAGAACTACCCCGTGGCGATCGGCAACAAGATGCACCTGCCGGCGAGCGAACGGGTCACCGTGGTCGGGCCGCTGTGCACCCCACTCGACATCCTCGCCCAAGAGGTGCTGCTGCCGCCGGCCGAACCGGGCGATCTCTTCGTGGTCTATCAATCCGGTGCCTACGGCGCGAGCGCGAGCCCGCGCGCCTTCCTCTCCCATCCCGACGTGACCGAAACCCTCGTATGAAACGAACACTTCCCTTTCCGTTGCCCGATGGCGACGACGCGCTCTTTTGCTTGGTGCGCCATGGCGAAACCGACTGGAACCGCGACAAGCGCATCCAGGGGCATCTCGACGTGCCGCTCAACGACACCGGCCGCCGCCAGGCGCTGGCGGTGCGCCGTGCCCTCTCCGGCATCTCCTTCGCCGCCCACTATGCGAGCGACCTCGCGCGCACGCTCGAGACCGCCCGCCTCATCCTCGGCGAAGACGCGCCCCTTCAGCCGCATCCGGGCCTGCGCGAGCGGCACTGCGGCCACTTCCAGGGCCTTCTGCCCGAAGAAGCCGAACGGCTCGATCCCCAAGGCTACGCCCGCTACGCGAGCCGTGATCCCCACTACCGACCGCTCGGCGGTGAAGCGCTTCTCGAAACCTTCACCCGCATCGGCCGCACGCTCGACGAACTCGCCCACGCCCATCGCGGTGAAGCCGTGCTCCTCGTCACCCACGGCGGCGTGCTCGACGCCGTGCGCCGCCACGTCGAGGGGCTGCCGCTCGAGCGCAAGCGCGACTTCCCCATCCCCAACTGCGGCCTGTCGTGGGTGCGCTGGGGGCAGCAGCGCGCCATCCTCGCCTGGGCCGAGACCTCGCACCTCGAAGCCCCGGCGCGCGACGAGATCGCCGCGATGTGACCCCGCGCCCCGTGCTAGAATTTCCCGTTTCCGAACCCCGACGGAGTCCCCCATGTTCCGCAAAGCCGATGGCCTCGCCCAGGTCGACCCGGAGCTCTTCGCCGCGATCGAAGCCGAAAACCGCCGGCAGGAAGAGCACATCGAACTCATCGCCTCCGAGAACTACGTCTCCTACGCTGTCATGCAGGCGCAGGGTTCGCAGCTCACCAACAAGTACGCGGAAGGCTATCCCGGCAAGCGCTACTACGGCGGCTGCGAACACGTCGACGTCATCGAGCGCCTGGCCATAGAGCGGCTGAAGAAACTCTTCGGCGCGGAAGCCGCCAACGTGCAGCCCCACTCCGGCTCGCAGGCGAACCAGGCGGTGCTCATGGCCTTCGCCAAGCCCGGCGACACCATCATGGGCATGAGCCTGGCGGAGGGCGGACACCTCACGCACGGCATGCCGCTCAACCTCTCCGGCAAATGGTTCAACGTCGTCGCCTACGGGCTCAACGAGCGCGAGGAGATCGACTACGACCGCATGGAGCGGCTGGCGCACGAGCACAAACCCAAGGTCATCGTCGCCGGCGCCTCGGCCTATTCGCTGCGCATCGACTGGGAGCGTTTCGCCAAGGTTGCCCGCGATGTGGGGGCGATCTTCTGGGTCGACATGGCCCACTACGCCGGCCTCATCGCCGCCGGTTTCTACCCCAACCCCGTGCCGCACGCCGATGTCGTCACTTCCACCACCCACAAAACCCTGCGTGGGCCGCGTGGCGGCGTCATCCTCATGAAGGCCGAGCACGAAAAGGCGATCAACTCCGCCATCTTTCCCGGCCTGCAGGGCGGTCCCCTCGTGCACGTCATCGCTGCCAAGGCCGTGGCCTTCAAGGAGGCCATGAGTCCCGAGTTCAAGCGCTATCAGGAACAGGTCGTGCTCAACGCCCAGGTGATGGCGCGCGTGCTCGGCAACGAGCGGGGCCTGCGCATCGTCTCCGGCCGCACCGAATCGCACCTCTTCCTCGTCGACCTGCGTCCCAAGGGCGTCACGGGCAAGGACGCCGAAGCGGCGCTGGGGCGGGCCCACATCACGGTCAACAAGAACGCCATTCCCAACGACCCGGAAAAACCCATGGTCACCTCGGGCATCCGCATCGGCACCCCGGCCATGACCACCCGCGGCTTTGGCGAACTCGAAGCCGAACAGGTCGCGCACCTCATCGCCGACGTGCTCGATGCGCCGAGCGACGAAACCGTGCTCGCCCGCGTGCGGGAACGAGTGGCCGAGCTCTGCCGTCGTTTCCCCGTCTACGAGCATTGATTCCTCGCGATGAAATGCCCTTTCTGTGGTGACGCGGACACGCAGGTGCTCGATACGCGCGAAGGCGACGACGGCAGCGTCGTGCGTCGCCGCCGCCGCTGCGCCAACTGCCAGCGCCGTTTCACCACCTACGAACGGGTCGATCTCAAGCCCCCGGTCGTCGTCAAGCGCGACGGCTCGCGCGAGGACTTCGACCGGGAAAAGCTCACCGCCAGTTTGCGGCTGGCCTTGCGCAAGCGCCCCGTGCCCGCCGAGACGATCGAACGCACCATCGAGCGCATCGAAGCGGAGCTCCTCTCGAGCGGCGCGAGCGAAGTCCCCAGTACCATGATCGGCGAGATGGTGATGGACGCCTTGAAGCGCCTCGACAAAGTCGCCTACGTGCGTTTCGCCTCGGTCTACCTCAATTTCGAGGACGTGGGCAAGTTCGCCGAACTCATCCGCGACGTGCAGGCAAGCGCCCGGCGCAAGCGCAGCGAGAAGCACACCGACGACGATGCCGCCGACCTCGCCCGCTCCTGACGATTCCCACTGGATGCGCCGGGCGTTGCGGCTCGCGCGCAAGGGGCTGGAGACCACCACGCCCAATCCGCGCGTCGGCTGCGTCATCGTCTCCTCCGACGGACGGCTGCTCGGCGAAGGGTGGCACGAGCGCGCCGGCGAACCGCATGCCGAAATCCACGCCCTGCGCCAGGCGGGAGCGGCCGCGCGCGGCGCCACCTGTTACGTGACGCTCGAACCCTGCAGCCATCACGGCCGCACTCCGCCCTGCGCCGACGCGCTCATCGCCGCCGGCGTGGCCCGCGTCGTCGTCGCCCTGCAGGATCCCAACCCGCGCGTGGCCGGCAAGGGAATCGAACGCCTGCGCCAGGCGGGCATTGCCATCGACGTCGGGCTGTGCGCCGAAGCATCCGCCGAGCTCAACCGGGGGTTTCTCACCCGCATGACCCAGGGCCGGCCCTGGTTCCGTCTGAAGACCGCCGCCACGCTCGACGGACGCACCGCGCTCGCCGACGGGCGCAGCCGCTGGATCACGGGCGAAGCCGCCCGACGCGACGTGCACCGCTGGCGCGCCCGCTCCTGCCTCGTGCTCACCACCATCGCCACCGTGCTCGCCGACGATCCCGAGCTCACGGTGCGCCACGTCCCCTGCCGACGCGCTCCGCGCCGCGCCGTGCTCGACAGCACCTTGCGCCTGCCCGAATCCGCCCGTCTGCTGCACGGCGAGCCGGTGTGGATCTTCACGGTACGGGAAGAAGCGGAAAAACGCGCCCGCCTCGAAGCCCGGGGGCATCGCGTCATCCGCTTGCCGGCCGACGCCGCTGGGCACATCGATCTCGCGGCGCTCGCCCGTTGGCTAGGGGCAAACGAAATCAACGAAGTCCTGATCGAAGCCGGCGCCACGGCGAACGCCGCCTTCCTCACCGCGGGGCTCGTCGATGAATGGCTGCACTACGCCGCCCCTTGCGTGCTCGGGAATCAGGCGCGCGCCCTCTTCGCCCTGCCCGAACCGGGCACACTCGAAGAAGCACCGCGCTTTCGCGTGGAAGAGACGAAACGCCTGGGCGAAGACCTACGCCTGCGCCTGCGCCCCACAGACCGGACATGAGGGGTCGCGCGCCACGTTCAAGCTGCGCCACTGCATCGTCAAGGCATCGAAGAGCACCAGCCTGCCGGAAAGCGCCGCCCCCAGTCCCGCGAACCACTTGATCGCCTCGGCGGCGAGCGCCGTGCCGATGAGGCCGGTGAGCGACGCGAACACGCCCATCACGGCGCAGCGCAGCTCCTCGTCCTCGGCCTCTTCGGGAAAAAGGCAGCGGTAGCACGGCCCGCCGCGCCCCGCCCGGTCGAACACGGCGATCTGCCCCGAGAAACGGATCGCCGAGCCGGAAAATAGCGGTTTTCCGGCCGCCACGCAGGCGCGGTTGACGGCGTGGCGCGTGGGGAAGTTGTCGCTGCAATCGAGCACCAGGTCGACCTCCGCCACCGCCTGTGCCAAGCGCTCACCCTCGAGCCGCGTCTGCAGCGGCACCACCTCGACCAGCGGGTTGACGCGGGCAAGCGCCGTCTGTGCCGCCAGCACCTTGGGCTGACCAAGGGTGCTTTCGTCGTAGAGCGTCTGGCGCTGCAGGTTGGTAGCATCGACCACGTCATCGTCGGCGAGAAACAGCCGGCCGATACCGGCCGAGGCGAGATACCACGCCGCCGGGCAGCCCAAGCCACCCGCCCCGACGATCAGCACCTTGCCCTGTGCGATGCGCTCCTGCCCTTCGATGCCGATCTCGGGCAGGAGCAGGTGGCGGCTGTAGCGCAGCAGCGCCGCATCGTCCATCGGACGGGTCAGCGTTTCGCCGCTTTCGGAGCCTGACCGAGGGCAGAGGTCTCGGCCGGCGGCGCAGGCGGAGCCACCCCTTCGCGCAGCCACTTCAAGGCTGCCTGATATTGCCGGTCTTCGGCCGAACCGTACTCGAATTTCGGCGGCATGTCGGGCTCTTCGGCCGGCGCCTCCTCCTTGTCCTCACCGGTCGCCGTCTCGCCGGACCCCGCCCGTTTGACACCTTTGCCGTCGAGTTCGAGGTGCTGCTGCAAGTCGGCCTCGCGCAGGAAGCGCGCCGCCCCTTTCTCGGTTTCTTCGACGACGAAGTCCGGTTCGATCCCCTTGGCTTGAATGGAGCGGCCGCTGGGCGTGTAGTAGAGCGCCGTGGTGAGCTTGAGCGCCGCGCCGTTGTTGAGCGGCAGGATGGTCTGCACCGAGCCCTTGCCGAACGAGCGCGTTCCCATGATCTTGGCCCGGCCATGATCCTGCAAGGCACCCGCCACGATCTCGGAAGCCGACGCGGATCCGCCATTGACCAGCACCACCATCGGCACGGAGCGGTACTCCGGCGGCAGGTCGGCGAGATAGTCGCGCTCGCGGGGTCCGCGCAGATAATCGGACGGGCGCACACGGTATTCACGCTGCGAGTCCGGCAGGCGGCCGGAGGTTTTCACCACCAGGGCGTCGTCGGGCAGGAAGGCGCCGGACACGCCGATCGCCGCATTGAGCAGGCCGCCCGGATCGTTGCGCAGGTCGAGGATCACGCCCTGCAGCGCCCCATCCTGGCGCAGCTTGCGCAGATGATCGACGAGCATGGGACCGGTGTTTTCCTGGAACTGCGTCACGCGCACGTAAGCGATGCCCTCGTCGCGCTTGCTCTTGACGCTGCGCACGGTGATCACCTCGCGCGTGAGCGTGAGCACGATGGGCTTGTCGACCTCCTTGCGCACGATGGTGAGTTTCACCTTGGTGCCGGGTTTACCGCGCATGCGCTTGACCGCATCGCGCAGGCTCATGCCCTTGACCGGCGTCTCGTCGATTTTCACGATCAGATCGCCCGCCTTGATGCCGGCACGAAAGGCCGGGGTATCCTCGATCGGCGAGACGACCTTGACGAAACCGTCTTCCATGCCGACCTCGATGCCCAGGCCGCCGAATTCTCCCTGGGTGCCGACCTGCAGCTCCTGATATTCTTCGGGGTCGAGATAGGCCGAATGCGGATCGAGGCCGCTCACCATGCCGCGAATGGCTTCGGTGATGAGCTTTTGATCCTCCACCGGCTCGACGTAGCCCTTCTTGACTGCGTCGTAGACCTCGGCGAACGCCCGCAGATCCTCGAGCGGCAAGGCGGGCGAGGCGTTGCGCTCGGCCCAGGCCGACAGATTGAGCGTGAGCAGGACGCCGCCCACCACCGCGACCACCAACAAGGAAACCCGACTGATCCAGCGCCGCATTCGCATCACCCCGAGATTGTGTCAGCCGCCGATCCATCGCAGGGGATCGAGCGGCTCGCCATTGTGCCTAATTTCAAAGTATAACCCCGAGCGGCCCATGTTGCCGCTCGTCCCTGTGGTGGCGATCGTCTCTCCGGCCCGCACCCGCTGCTGCGGCTCGCGCAACAGGGAGTCCGCATTGGCATAGACGGTGAGATAGCCGCCCCCGTGATCGAGGATGATCAGATTACCATAACCGCGCAGCCAGTCGGCGTAGGCGACCACGCCGTCGGCCACCGCCCGTACCGGCTGTCCCGCCCCGGCGGCGATGAACACCCCGCGCCACGTCCCTCCTTCGGGGCGGGACGCACCGAAGCGCCCCTGAAGATTGCCCTGCACCGGCCAGCCCAGACGGCCGTGCAGCCCGGAAAGGGGGGTTCCGGCGGCCGATGCATCGGCGAGGCGCCGCGCCGGGCGGGAAGGAGCCTCGTCTTCCGGGGGCTTCGGCGATGGCGGCGATGCCGAAGATTCAGCCGGAGACGCACTGCTCGCCTCGCGCTTGGCCTGTAGCGCCGCGCGCCGCGCCGCTTCGCGCCGCTCACGCTCGCGTCTTGCTTCTTCCTCCCGCCGCAGGCGCTCCTGCCGCGCCTCTTCCTCGCGTCGTGCCCGTTCCTGGGCTTCCAGCCGACGCACCAGCTGCGTGAGCGCCGCGGCATCCGCCTCGATCTCGCGCTTGCGATCTTTCGCCGCCTGGAGCTGTTGCGCCAACTCCTCGCGCAGCTGCCGCCGCTGTTGTGCCAGGGCCTGCCAACGGTCCGCTTCCTGCGCCGCCTCTTCCCTCACCTGCACCAGACGCTCCTGACGGCGCTTGAGCTCCGTGCGCAGCGCTGCCGCGCGGGACTGCTGCTCGCGCAAGGCGGCGATGCGCCGGGCCCGATCGGCGGCGAGAAGCTCCAGATAGTGCGCCCGTCGCCCTGCCTCGGCCGGATCTTCGCTGGAGAAAATCGGATCGAGCGGTCGCTGGCGGCGGTAATACTCCCGCGCCCACGCGGCCACCTCTTCTTGATGCCGGGCGATCGAGCGTTCCAGCTCCGCCAGCGTCGCCTCGTTCTCGGCGATACGCGCCGACAGGGCCTCTTCTTCCGCGCGCAGCCGCTCCAGCTTGCGTGCCGAGGCGTTGGCCGCCCGTTCGGCCTCCTGCAGCTTCGCCTCGGTCTCCCGACGGCGCGACTCGGTCTGGCGCACTTCACGGTCGATGCGCTGCATCTCGCGCTGCAGGTTCTGCAGCTCGGAGCGTTTCTCCCCGAGCCCCTCTCCCTGCGGCGCCCCGGCCGGATGGGCGGGCACGACGGCCGCGGCCAGCAGAATGAACCCTACTGAAACGGCCAGTCTGCGCCCGATCATCGGTGCGCCGTCCGATGCATTCGGTTCACTTTTTCGCGCGCCCTTGCGCCGCCACGGCCGCCTGCTGCGCCTTGATCGTCTCCTCGTCGGCGAGGTAATAGCTCTTGAGCGGCCGGCAGCTCTCGTCCAGCTCATAGACGAGCGGCTGGGCGGTGGGAATGTTGAGCCCGACGATGTCCTGATCCGACACCTCGTCGAGGTATTTGATGAGCGCACGCAGGCTGTTGCCATGCGCCGCGATGAGGATACGCTCCCCGGCGAGAATGCGCGGCACGATCACCGTCTGCCAGTAAGGAACGAAGCGCGCCACCGTATCCTTGAGGCATTCGGTGCGGGGAAACTCGGCCTTGGGCAGATCCCAGTAGCGCGGATCGTCGGCGGTGATGCGCGGATCACCCTCGGGCAACGGCGGCGGAGGAACATCGTAAGAGCGGCGCCACAGCAGCACCTGCTCGTCGCCGTATTTGGCCGCCGTCTCGGCCTTGTCCAGCCCCTGCAGCGCGCCGTAGTGGCGCTCGTTGAGGCGCCAGGAATGCTCCACCGGAAGCCACAGCTGATCGAGCTCTTCGAGCACGAGGTTGAGCGTCTTGTTCGCCCGTTTCAGCACCGAGGTAAACGCCCGATCGAAGGAAAACCCCCGCTCGCGCAGCAGCCGCCCGGCCGCGCGCGCCTCTTCGACGCCTTTCTCCGTGAGATCGACGTCGGTCCAGCCGGTGAAGCGGTTCTCCTTGTTCCAGGTGGATTCGCCATGACGCAACAGCACGATCTTGTACATGATCATCCTCTGATATGATTGGACACCTCGATCGGCGCTCGGGCGACGGCAGCTGCACACCACGATCGAGCCGAGCATTTTATCGCAGCCGCCGCACGTGCGCCGTTCCATCCCGTCGCGAAAGGAGGCAATGTTGCAGGAATTTCTCGTGCAAAACTGGCACTGGGCCTTGCTCGCCGTGGCAAGCGGCCTGTGGTGGATCGTCGAGACGGTGCGCAGTGCCACCGACGACAGCCGCGTCACGCCGACCCAGGCCGTCGTCATGGTCAACCGCGAAGATGCCGTCTTCGTCGACATCCGCAGCGAAGCCGACTACCGTAAGGCGCACCTGCCCAACGCCCTCCACGTCCCCGCCGAGCGCCTCCTGGAAGACCATCGCATCGAGCAGATGCGCTCGCGCCATCTCATTCTCTACTGTGACAGCGGCGCGCGTTCGGCCACCGCCTGCAAGAAGCTGCGCGCCGCGGGTTTCCCCCACGCCTACACGCTCGCCGGCGGCATCGATGCCTGGCGCAAGGCCAATCTGCCGCTCGAGAGCGAATCCTCGAGGAAGAAGAAATGAGCCCATCCCCCAAAGTGCGCATGTACGCCACCCAGGTCTGCCCCTACTGCGTCCGGGCCGAACAACTCCTGCGGCGCAAGGGCGTGACCGAGATCGAAAAGATCCTGATCGACCGCGACCCGGCGCAACGAGACGAAATGATGCGCCTCACCGGTCGGCGCACCGTGCCGCAGATCTTCATCGGCGAGACCCACGTCGGCGGCTGCGACGATCTCTACGAGCTCGAACGCCAGGGCAAGCTCGACGCACTGTTGCAAGGCGCATCCTCTTCCCATTGATCCTTCTTACGGAACCCTGCCATGAGCGACACCAACGGTACGCAAACCTCCGACCAGCCGATCTTCAGCGTGGAAAAACTCTACGTGCGCGACCTCTCGATCGAGGTCCCCAACGCGCCGCAATGCTTTCTCGAGCGCGAGACGCCCAACATCGACGTCCAACTGGCCACCGCTGCCACGCGCCTCGACGAGGGCTTCTTCGACGTCACGCTCACCGTGACCGTCACCGCCAAGATCGGCCAGGACAAAACGCTCTTTCTCATCGAAGCGGCGCAGGCCGGCATCTTCCAGATCCGCAACGTGCCGGAAGAGAACCTCGAACCGCTGCTCTTCGTCGCCTGCCCCAATCTGCTCTACCCCTATGCGCGCGAGGCCATCACCTCCTCGTCGCTGCGCGCCGGATTCCAGCCGGTGATCCTCGCGCCGGTCAATTTCGAAGCGCTCTACGCGCAGCAGAAGCGCCAAGCCGAACTCGCCCAGAGCGGCGAGGGCGAAGCGCGCCTGCAGTGAGCCCGGGATGAAACGGCGGGGCGGGGGGCTTCTCGGCACAGGACCCAGCCGGGCGTTTGCCTGGCTGGCCGCCGCGTTGATCTTCGTGGCGCCCGTCCCCACCCATGCCGAAGGGGCGACGTATCGTCACGTCACCGCCCTCACGCCGGCCTATCTCGCACCCGGCGAGCCGGTACCCGTTTTTTCGCTGCTGCCCGGCACGCCGGTGGAATGGATCCAGAACCGGGGAGAATGGGCGCAGATCCGGGACGCCGAAGGCGGGTTGTACTGGGTGCCTGCCGCCAATCTCGACGATCTGCGCACGGTGATCGTCATCGTCGACCGTGCCGAAATCCGCTCGGCACCCGATCCCGCAGCGGCCATCGTCTGCGAGGTCGAGCGCAACGTCGTCCTGGCGCTGCTGGGTACGAGCGACGGCTGGGCCGAAGTCGCCGCCGGCCCGCTGCGAGGCTTCATCCCTCGCAGCGCCGTCTGGGGGCTGTGATGCAGCTCGCCGTGCTCGGTGCCGGAGCCTGGGGCACGGCGCTCGCCATCGCCATGGCGCGCCGCCACCGCGTACGCCTGTGGTGCCGCGATCCAGCGCAGGCCCAGCAGATCACGCACGAACGCTGCAATCGCCGCTATCTGCCGGAAGTTCCGCTGCCCGAGGACGTCGCCGTCACGGCGGATTTCCCCGAGGCGCTCGCCGGGGCGGACCTCGCCCTGATCGTCACGCCGCTCGCGGGGCTCGGAGCCACCGTCGCGGCGCTCGCGCGCGAGCGCCCCAACCTCCCTTTTCTGTGGGCCTGCAAGGGGATCGACCCCGAGCGCCTGGCGCTGCCGCACCGCATCGTCACCGAAGCATGGCCCGAGACCTTGCTGCCGCCCCGGGCAGGCGTGCTCACCGGCCCCAGCTTCGCCCTGGAAGTGGCACGCAACCTCCCCACCGCCCTGGTGCTCGCCGCCGCCGACGCCCACTGGGCCAAGCACTGGGTCGAACAGCTGCACCAGCCCCGGCTGCGCCTCTACGCCCACGACGACGTGGTCGGCGCCGAGGTGGGCGGAGCGCTCAAGAACGTCATCGCCATCGCCGCAGGCGTGGCCGACGGCCTGGGCTGCGGGCTCAACGCCCGCGCCGCCCTGATCACCCGGGGGCTAGCCGAGATCGCGCGGCTTGCCCGGGCGCTCGGCGGGCGCGACGAGACCCTCATGGGACTGGCAGGGATGGGCGATCTCATCCTCACCACGACTGGACAGCTCTCGCGCAACCGCCGCGTGGGGCTCATGCGCGCCACGGGCAAGCCGCTGGCCGAGATCCTCACCGAACTGGGGCACGTCGCCGAGGGCGTGCCCACCACCCGCGCGGCGGTGGCGCTCGCCCGGCGCCACGGCATCGAAATGCCCATCGCCGAAGCCGTCCATCGCCTGCTCTTCGAGCCGGATCTCGCCGCCGAGGCGGTGGTGGAGGCGCTGCTCGCGCGCGACCCGAAGTTCGAGCGCCCCTGAGCGCCCGTTTCATCCCCCGCCGGCAAACCCCTGCTGCCGCCAGGCCTCGTAGACGACGAGCGCGACCGCGTTCGACAGGTTGAGGCTGCGGTTACCCGGCAGCATGGGAATGCGCAACCGCGAAGCCTCGGCGAATCCTTCCGCCACCTCGGACGGCACGCCGCGCGTCTCGGAGCCGAAGACGAAGACGTCTCCCGCTGCGAACGCCACGTCCGCGTAGGGGCGCACGCCTTTGCTCGTCAGCAGGAAACGGCGCCGCGTACCCAGCCAGGCGCGGCACGCCGCCCAATCCTCGTGCACCATCACCTGGGCAAGATCGTGATAATCGAGCCCCGCGCGGCGCAGTCCCTTGTCTTCGAGCACGAATCCCAGCGGCCGCACCAGATGCAGCCGCGCCCCGGTGTTGGCCGCCAGCCGGATCACGTTGCCGGTGTTGGGCGCAATCTCCGGCTGGAAAAGGACGATCTCGAACATTCCCGTCACCCCGTCAGACGAACGGGCGAAGCCGCCCGCGCCAGCACGATTCCCTGGACCGCAGCCGCTCCGGATTCCAGCAAGACCTCCGCCAACGCGTTCAACGTCGCCCCGGTGGTGAGCACGTCGTCAACCACGCCCACCCGGCGCCCGGCAATCGCCCGCGCCCGCTCCACGGCGAAAGCGCCGCGCAGGTTCTCGCGCCGCGCCGAAGCATGCAGACGGGCCTGGTGCGGCGTCTCGCGCCGGCGCTGCACCGCGTCGAGTAGAACCGGCAGGCGCCACGCCGCGCCCAAATCACGGGTGAGCACCGCCGCCTGGTTGAATCCCCGCGAGCGCTGGCGCCGGGGCGCGAGCGGTACCGGCAGCAGGACGTCGATCGCCAGCGGCGGAAGCATCGTCTGCGCCATCGCCAGCGCGAGCGCCCGGCCCAGACGCAGGTCGGCACCGTACTTGAAGCGGTGGATGAGCGCATCGAGCGGCGGCTCATACCAGAATCCCGCCGAAACGGCTTCGAAGCGCGGCGGTTTCAGCGCGCATTGGGCGCAGATTCCTTCGCATTCTGCGGGCGTGAGACGATCGCCGCAGCGCCGGCACGCCTCTTCCTGCCGCCACGGCAGAAATTCGCCACGGCAGGACGCGCACAGACCCCGCACCGTCGCCCCCAGGCCACACAGGCCGCAACGCGAGGGCAGGAAAAAATCGACGAGCGGCGTAAAATCCGGCAGATTCATTTCCCCTCCGACGACATGCCCGACACCTCCACCGCCTTCGGCCCCGACCTCGACCCCGCCCTGATCCGCCGCCGCGCCGAGCGCACGGCCGCGGCCTACCCTTCCAATCGTTTCCTTGCCGAGGAAACGGCCCAGCGCCTGTTCGAGCGCCTCGACTACCTGCGCATCGCGCCGCGGCGCCTGCTCGACGTGGGCGGCGGGCACGACCTGCCGGCGCTACGCGCGCGCTATCCCCAAGCCGAGGCCATCGCCGTCGACTTCGCCCCGGCGCGGCTCGCGCACCTCGCCCCCCCATCCTCCTGGCTTGCCCGGCTCGTCCGCCGCGACCCGGCAAAGACCCTCGTAGCCGATGCCCACGCCCTGCCGCTGGCCACGGGCAGCGTCGACTTCCTCTGGTCCAACCTGCTGCTGCATTGGCTCTCCGAACCGCTCCTCGCTCTCAAAGAATGGCAGCGCGTGCTCGCCGTGGGCGGCACCGTGTTCTTCTCCACCGTTGGCCCCGACACGCTGCGCGAGCTGCGCGAAGCGCTCGGCCCCACCGCGGTGCATTCCTTTCTCGACATGCACGACGTAGGTGACCTGCTCGTGGCCGCGGGTTTCGCCGATCCAGTGATGGACATGCAGATGCTCAGCCTGCGCTACCGCGACCCGGCGCGCCTGTGGCAGGATCTGCGCGCGGCCGGAGCGACCAACGCGCGCCGCGACCGCCGCCACACCCTCACCGGCAAGGAGCGATGGCAGCGGGCGCTCGCGGCGCTGGAAGCGCGGCGCGAGGCCGACGGCACGATTCCCATCACCGTCGAGCTCGTCTTCGGACACGCCTGGAAGGAAGCGCCCAAGACGCTACCCGACGGGCGCGCGGTGATTCGCCTGCACCGCCGCCCCTGAGCGACGCCCGCCTCAGCGCCGCGCGAGCAGCCGCGCCGCCTCGAGCGCGAAATAGGTGAGGATGGCATCGGCCCCGGCGCGCTTGAAGGCAAGCAGCGACTCCATCATCGCCGCCTGCTCGTCGAGCCAGCCGTGGCCGAAAGCGGCCTTGAGCATGGCGTACTCGCCGCTCACCTGATAGGCGAGCGTCGGCACGCCAAAGGTCTCCTTGACCCGCCGGATCACGTCGAGATACGGCATGCCCGGCTTGACCATCACCGCATCGGCCCCCTCGTCGAGATCGAGCGCCACCTCGCGCAGCGCCTCGTCGCTGTTGGCCGGATCCATCTGGTAGGTCGCCTTGCTGCCCTTGCCGAGATTGGCCGCCGAGCCCACGGCATCGCGAAACGGCCCGTAGAAGGCCGAAGCGTATTTCGCCGAATAGGCGAGGATGCGCACGTGGATGAGCCCCTGCTCGTCGAGCGCGCGGCGAATCTCGCCGATGCGCCCGTCCATCATGTCGGAGGGCGCCACCATGTCGGCGCCGGCGTGCGCGTGACACAACGCCTGACGCACGAGGGCGGCCACCGTCTCGTCGTTCATCACGTAGCCGCGCGGATCGTCCGGCGCGATCAACCCATCCTGCCCGTGGCTCGTGTAGGGGTCGAGCGCCACGTCGGTGATCACACCGAGCTGAGGAAAGCGCTGTTTCAGCGCCCGCACCGCCCGCGGCACCAGACCCGCCGGATTCCACGCCTCCTCCGCACCCGGAGTTTTGAGGCTCGGCGGAATCACGGGAAAGAGGGCAAGCGCCGGAATACCCAGCCCGACCGCCTCTTCGGCAAGCGAGAGCAAGCGGTCGATCGACAGGCGCTTCACCCCCGGCATGGAAGGCACCGCCTCCTCGCGGTTTTCGCCATCGAGCACGAACACCGGCAGGATCAGATCGTCTGCCGTGAGCACGTGCTCGCGCATCAAGCGCCGGGAAAACTCGTCGCGCCGCATGCGACGCATCCGCGTCGTGGGAAACCTACCGAAAAACTGCATCATTCGCTCCTTGTCAGCGTTTTCCCAGATCAGAAAGATTTTCTGCGAACACTTCTTCCAGCCGCTGCGCATCGAGCACGCGGTCGAGCCAGGTGTCGATCTCGTCAGCGTTTGCCATGCGCAAACGTGCCTGCACCCATTCGGGCCAGATCCCGCGGGCGCTGCTGGCGCTTGAGCCAGATGGGCGGCGACCACGCTCTTCGGGCAGAAACCCCTCGACGAGGTGGCGCACCACCTTG
>NZ_JSYB01000082.1:0-4819 GCF_054823945.1 Tepidiphilus sp. HLB4
GAATTTACAGAAAGGATGGTACACAACCTTCGCCCGAGCGCAATCCGCTCGGTCGAGCGCAGCGCCTCTACGTCAGCCTTGACCTCAGGCACCGAGAGTTCCTGCGCGAACTGATTCCATCGCACGGAGAACGACAGTACCCTCTCGTGCAATCGCACATAGCGATGCACATGTACCCAATCCTCGACTGCTTGGGGCGGTAGTCCGGACACGCGGATGGCACCCACCTGTTCCTTCGCATCACCGTTGCCAAAGCTCATCAACCCGAAGGGCTTTCCCGTCTCGCGCGCCCGCTCGATGGCTTGGATGACCTTCGGGTTGCCCAATGCTTCGGCGGGCAACGCCACAGGCCGCTGCAGGAATGCCGCGCGAGCCTGCACCAGTTCGTCGACCTCGGCCAGCAGTGCCTTCAGCGCCTCCTGTTCGCTGGCGAAGTCCGGGCGTCGGCACTTGGCTCGCAGATCGAAGACCCAGGGGCTCTCCAATTCTTCCAGGTGGTGCACGATCTTGAGCACCTGGTCGACTGCCGCGAGCATGCGGCGGGCTTCATCGAGCACCTCGGGCGTCAAGGCACGCAGCGCCAGCAATTCGCCGTCGGCCTCAGCACCATCGATTTCGCGAATACCCACGAGAGCGTCGTGCAGCTTGGCCACCTCTTCGGTAGGGAAGAGCCCGAAGCTCGAGGGCAGCCGTGAAGAGACGTAGATGAGGTCGGTTCCCAGTCGGCGGCGGGCATCTCTGAGCGTCTGTGCCTCGGCGTCGCTCAGGGGCGGGGCGTGCTCCGGCAATAGCGTCAGATCGTCGTCGAACCAGTCGTGCTGTTGTTGGCCGCAGACGACCAGCTCGGCCATCTTCTGCGCGCGCATCTGCACGCCATCGACCTCGATGCCCGCCAACTGCTGAACGGCAATCTGGTCAACGCGCTTGTCGATACGGGCGATCTCGGCGTGTGCGGCGTCGATCAGCTGCTTGCAGCGCTCAATCTCGTCTTGTATGGCGCGTGCGTTGAGCTGCGACAGGTTGTGGATGATGGCCTCGATGGAGGCCTGGAACTGCCGCATCCCTTCCTTGTCGCCTGAAAGCAGCGCCACTGTCAGTGGCCGCACGTCCTCCGGGATCTTCTCCTGCAGCACGGACAACGCATGCTCGCCCTTGGATGTCACCAGCACCTTGCGCCCAGTGGCGAGGTAGTGACAGATGATGTTGGCGATCGTGTGCGTTTTGCCGGTGCCTGGCGGCCCTTGGACGCAGACGCCAGGAGCGCGCTCGAGCATCTCGACGATGGTCTCCTGCTCTTGGTTATAGGGCAGCGGGAAGTAGAGTTCGCGCGGCTCACCCTTGGCACTGCTGCCGCTGCATAGGCCTCGAAACGAGATGGCCTCGTACTTGACGACCTCATCAGAGGGCGGCGTCACGAGGCAAGCAGGGCCGGCAGGTATCGCATCGCCTGCTTGCAGGCGTGCTTTTAGACGACGGATGTCCTCGACCAGGAAGTTGGCCGAGCGCGGACGAACGAACAACACCCATCCGGCCGTGACGAGCAGTTGGTCGGACGGAGTGGGTAAGTCTTGATAGGCCGGGTCGTAGCGCCCCGCCTTGTCGAGGCTTCCGGCGACGAGCTTCAAGATGGGCTCGAAGCTGCCGATGTCGAACGGCGTGAGCGTGCGTTCCGAGTCGCTCTCCAGGAGCACCTTGGCCTGCTTCTCGACTTCGGCCGCTCCCATGACTTGACAGGCGCCAAAGGCGTCGAACTCCAGGCGCGGGGCCACGGCCCTGGGGCGCACCGAAATCGTGTGCGTCTGGGGGTCGAGGTCAATCTCGACGACTTGTGTCAGCAGCGGGTACTGGTAGTCGACGCTGACGCCCTTGCCGTTTCCGTCCTCCGTGCGCGTGCCGGTGAACTTCCAGGCCGACACGCCCATGCCCCAAACCAGTTCCCATGGGTTGGAGGTCTCCTCGGCTTCGAGCCGACCCTTGAGCATGAAGAGATCGCCATAGAGTGCGATGGTGCGGCGCCGGGGTTTCTCCCCTTCGGCCCAGGCCTGCCAAAGCGGTATGTAGTCCGTCAAGGCTCTCGTGACGCGCTCGCGGCGATGCTTGTCGCGAGTGGCCGCGACCTCCTCACTCATCGTACGTCTGTCAGCTGCGAATCGATGTTGCAGCGCCTGCTCGTTGAGGGTCGGCACGGGCCCGCTCGGATCGTCGGAATAGGTGATATAGGGCCGCGCCTCCTCGTCAGGAGCAGGTGGCGAGGTGGACGCGAGGCGCGCAACCTGCAGCCAGATGTGGTCGCCTTCGACCTTGCGATCAAGGTCGACGCCGGGCAGCCCGGCCAGGTCTTTTGGGAAGCGCCTGAAGTCGGAGGCGCCTGTGAGAACGTAGGCCCTGGGGTCGATCTCCTTGCCCTGCTCGACGATGTAATCGAGCAGGCGTGTAAGCAAACCGTGTTGCGGGGTCGTCGGCATCAGTCTTCCCTGGGCTGTTCTTCTTTGACGGCAGCGGGCACGGCTATGTGGTGGCGCTTGACGTACTCGAGGATGGCGACCTCGAACACGTTGGCCAACGAGCGGCGCTCGGCCTCGGCGGCGGCCACCCATGCACGCCTGACTTCAGGCGTGAGTTTGATGGTCGCGACTTCGGTCTTGCGTCTGACTCGCGGCATCGCTTTGGTCCCATTCGGTGTTGCAAAAGTATTGCCCTGAAGACGTGCGTTCGTCAATGACGGGAAGAGTTGGGGAAGAAACTCTCGACGCCGAGTTCGAGCGTCTTGATCTCGTGTTGCACGCGCTGCAGAAAGCGCAGGTTTTGCGCCAAGTCGCGGGCCGTGCGGACCCGCCTCTCGGCGAGCCACTTGAGCGCGGAAGGGGTCTTTTTCACGTCGGGCTCACCCACTTACTTCGGTCGCCGTTGCAAGGCAGTCTCCGACCGCAACCCGGGGTCTCTAAGTCCTTGTCAGACAAGGAGGTGGCCTCTGGTTCCCACCACGGGCCGCAGAGAAAAACCGAGAACAGAGAGGCGCTGTCGGGGCGGAAACGGCGCTCGGACGGCGCGCGCGTCCGCAAGGCGCCGCCCGGAAACCGCGCCAATACTGGCGTTGCGGGCATGAAAAAAGGCCAACCGAGATCGGTTGGCCTTGGGGTATTGGTGGAGCCGGGGTCCGCCATTCCCATGTAATGTGCAATTTCTCGTCGTTTCAAATAGTATTGTAAATCAAGACACTTAGGCTATAATCTGTCTCATCGTGTTTCGTCATGCGTCGTAAAATGATAAGGCAAGCGATAAGGCAGAATTTATGCCAAAGGTAATCAACCGGCTCACCCCCCGGGCGCTGGCGAGGTTGCCGGACGGCTACCACGCCGACGGACGCAATCTCTACTTGCGGGTGCGCGGCGTCTCGCGTAGCTGGGTACTGCGCTACCGGTTCAATGGCAAGATCAACGAGCTAACCCTTGGGCCGGCTGATGTGCTGGCGCTGGCCGATGCGCGGGAAAAGCGCGACGAGCTCTTGCGCGTGCTCAAGCTCGAAAAGCGTGACCCGGCCGAGACGCTGCGCGTGAAACGTCATGTCGCGCTCACCTTCGCCGAATGCGCCGCCAGGCTCATCGAGGCCAAGCGCGCCGAATGGACGAACGCCAAGCACGTGCAGCAATGGGAAAACACCCTTGCGCAGTTCGCCTTCCCCGTCATCGGGCATCTTCGCCCTGCCGAGGTCGAGACGCGCCACGTGCTCGCCATCCTCGAGCCGATATGGACGACGAAGACCGAGACGGCATCGCGCCTACAGCAACGCATCGCGGCCGTGCTCGACTGGGCGGCGGCCCACGGACTGCGCGGCGGCGAGAACCCGGCGCGGTGGAAAGGCCATCTCGACAAGCTGCTACCGGCCCCGTCCAAGGTGGTCGAAGGCGAGAACATGCCCGCGCTCGACTACGCCGAGGCCGCCGACTTCTGGCGGGTGCTCGACGCCAAGACGAGCATGGCCGCCCGGGCGCTTGCGCTGCTCATCCTCACGGCCGTTCGCCCCCTCAACGTGCGCTTTGCCCAATGGCAAGAGTTTGACTTCGAGGCGCGCGTCTGGCGCATCCCCGGCGCCAGCGACTACGGGCAACGAATGAAGACCAAGCGCCCCCACGCCGTGCCCCTGTCGGCGGCCGCGCTCGCGCTGCTGAACACCCTGCCACGCTTTACCGATTGTCCTTGGGTGTTCCCATCGCGCGGCGGCAAGCCTTTGTCGGACATGGCGCTGACGAAACTATTGCGCGACCTGCACGCGGCCAAGCACGCGGCCGACGGCGTGGGTTGGATCGACCGGCGCCAGGGTGGGCGCGTCATCGTGGCCCACGGCTTTCGCGCCACCTTTCGCACCTGGGGCGAGAACGAGACCCACTACCCCCGCGCACTGCTCGAAGACGCGCTCGCGCATGACTACAAAGGCGAGGTCGAAGCCGTCTATGCCCGCGGCGACCTTGTCGAGAAGCGGCGGCCGCTGATGGAGCAATGGGCAAGGTTCGTCACTACAGGAGCAAACGACGATGGTCGATGACTTGAAACGGTGGCGCAACATCCCCGACGACTTCGTTTTGCCGGTGCCCGAGGTGGCGCGCATCTTGGACGTGTCGGAAGAGGCGATCTATGCGGGCGCGACGAACGGCTTTTATTTTTTGGTTGCGCCGTGCGATCGACCAGCTCTAGCCGTTGATTTTACTTTTTCTTTGGGTAAAGAGTATTCAAGTGAAGAAGAGATGAATGAAGATATTTTTTCTTGGGAAAAATGGCCACAATGGATAGATGTCAGGTCCCGGACGATTGCGTGGCACTT
>NZ_JSYB01000083.1:0-391 GCF_054823945.1 Tepidiphilus sp. HLB4
TCGATCCCCGCGCACGCGGGGGAGGCGGCAGGCGTTTCCTCCAACATGGGCGCGATGCGGGTCGATCCCCGCGCACGCGGGGGAGGCTGAGCAGGAACTGCGGGCAAAGGCGTCGCAGCGGGTCGATCCCCGCGCACGCGGGGGAGGCGCGCGCCGCTCTTCAGCCAGCAGGGTTGCCATGGGTCGATCCCCGCGCACGCGGGGGAGGCCGGTGGGCGCAATGGGCGCTTGCCGGCTTTTTGGGTCGATCCCCGCGCACGCGGGGGAGGCCCGGCCACGTCGGCGCGGCTGTCCTTCAGCGGGGGTCGATCCCCGCGCACGCGGGGGAGGCGCGCTGCCGTTGACTTCGACTTGGTGGGCGTGGGGTCGATCCCCGCGCACGCGGGGGAGG
>NZ_JSYB01000083.1:476-594 GCF_054823945.1 Tepidiphilus sp. HLB4
ACCAGCGCAAGTACGCCGGGGTCTTCCAGGGTCGATCCCCGCGCACGCGGGGGAGGCACCATCATGCGGAACTTACGCGCGTAGTCGTTGGGTCGATCCCCGCGCACGCGGGGGAGGC
>NZ_JSYB01000017.1:0-15246 GCF_054823945.1 Tepidiphilus sp. HLB4
CTTGCGCTTCGCCATCCGTGAAGGCGGCCGCACCGTCGGTGCCGGCGTCGTCTCCAAGATCATCGAGTAAGTATCCGGTCTTAACCCCGCCGGGATTCGTTCCGGCGGCCGCAGGGGCATAGCTCAATTGGCAGAGCGTCGGTCTCCAAAACCGAAGGTTGGGGGTTCGATTCCCTCTGCCCCTGCCATCATTTCTTCGACGGACAACCCGGATCCATGGATCGTCTCAAATATCTGATCGCGCTGCTGCTGCTTGCGGCCGGCATCGCCGGCTACTACGTTTTCGGCGAATGGCCGCTCGTCGCGCGGGCCGCGGTCGTCATCGCCGGTACGCTCGCCGCGGCCGCCGTCGTGCTTTTCGCCACTCCTGCGGGGGCGCGTTTCCTCGAGTTCTGGCGCGGTACGCTCGCCGAGGTGCGTAAGGTCGCCTGGCCGTCGCGCAAGGAGACGATCCAATCCACGTTGGTCGTGTTTGCCTTCGTCACGACGATGGCGCTTTTCTTGTGGCTGACCGACAAGACCCTGGAGTGGGTCTTGTACGACTTGATCCTCGGGTGGAAGTGATGGCCAAGCGCTGGTATGTCGTACAGGCCCATGCGGGCTATGAAAAACAGGTGCAAAAGGCCCTGCAGGAGCGGATCAAGCGCGCCGGCATGGAAGACCTCTTTGGCCGCATCCTCGTGCCCGTGGAAAAAGTCGTCGAGATGCGCTCTGGCCAGAAGACCGAGACCGAGCGCAAGTTCTATCCCGGCTACGTGCTCGTCGAAATGGAGATGAACGACGACACCTGGCATCTGGTCAGATCCTTGCCCAAGGTGTCCGGGTTCGTCGGCGGTACGCCCACCAAGCCTGCCCCCATCCCCGAGCGCGACGTCGAGAAAATCCTGCAGCAGATGCAGGAGGGCGGCGAGAAACCGCGTCCGCGCATCGTCTTCGAGCCGGGCGAGGTGGTGCGCATCAAAGAAGGGCCTTTTGCGGATTTCATGGGCACGGTGGAAGAGGTGGACTACGATCGCAGCCGCCTGACGGTGGCCGTGACCATCTTCGGCCGCGCCACCCCGGTTCAACTGGAATTTTCTCAGGTCGAGAAGACCTGAGAGATCGCGGCACCGCCGCACCCCGAGGAGCCGCCCAAATGGGCGGCGTTTGCACTCACATTTAGGAGTCATCATTCATGGCGAAGAAAATCGTCGGCTATATCAAACTGCAAGTGCCGGCGGGCAAGGCCAACCCCAGCCCCCCGATCGGCCCCGCGCTCGGCCAGCGCGGCCTCAACATCATGGAATTCTGCAAGGCCTTCAACGCCCGCACGCAGGGCATGGAGCCGGGCTTGCCGATTCCGGTGATCATCACCGCCTATTCGGACAAGTCCTTCACGTTCATCTTGAAGACCCCGCCGGCCACCATCCTCATCAAGAAGGCCGTCGGCATCCAGAAGGGTTCGGCCAAGCCGCACGTCGACAAGGTCGGCAAGATCACTCGGGCCCAGCTCGAAGAGATTGCCAAGACCAAGATGCCGGACCTCACCGCGGCGGACATGGATGCGGCGGTGCGCACCATCGCCGGCTCTGCGCGCAGCATGGGCGTGACTGTGGAGGGGGTGTGACATGGCCAAGCTCAGCAAACGCATGCGTGCCATCAAAGAGAAGGTCGATCGCAACCGCGCCTATTCCCTGAGCGAGGCGCTCGCGCTTGCCAAGGAGACGGCGCTGGCCAAGTTCGACGAGTCGATCGACATCGCCGTCAATCTGGGCGTCGATCCGCGCAAATCCGACCAGGTGGTGCGCGGCGCCGTCGTGCTGCCCGCCGGGACCGGCAAGTCGGTGCGCGTGGCCGTCTTCGCCCAAGGGCCCAAGGCCGAGGAAGCCAAGGCCGCCGGAGCCGATCTCGTCGGCATGGAAGATCTCGCCGAACAGGTCAAAGCGGGCAAGATCGACTTCGACGTGTGCATCGCCTCGCCCGACGCCATGCGTGTGGTCGGCCAGCTCGGCCAGATCCTCGGTCCGCGCGGGCTCATGCCCAACCCGAAAGTCGGTACCGTCACGCCCGACGTCGCCACCGCAGTGAAGAATGCCAAGGCGGGCCAAGTTCAGTTCCGCACCGACAAATACGGCATCGTGCACGCCTCCATCGGGCGCGCCTCCTTTGCCGTGGAGGCGCTCGAGCAGAACGCCAAGGCGCTCGTCGATGCCCTCCTGAAGGCCAAGCCGGCGGCGGTGAAAGGATCCTACCTGCGCAAGCTCGCCGTCTCGAGCACCATGGGGGTGGGCATCAAGGTCGACCCGGCCTCGGCCGTGCAGGCGTAAAAAAGAACTTTGGGCCGTCGCGGCGGTTCGCCGTCGCGGCGGGTTGTCAAAGACCGCTGGGGGTTTTCGCCTCAAACGCATCGTTGCGATGCGCCCAGCGCAGATGGCGTCACCCGAAGCAGGAACTTTCCGGTTTGCCGGAACCGCTCCTGATGAAGGTCGCCGTGGCGCATCCCGGAAACGGGGTGCAGTAACCGTAGGAGTAGACCGTGGGACTCAATCTCGACGAGAAGAAGGCGATAGTCGCCGAAGTCGCGGCCCAGGTGGCCGGGGCGGGGGCGATCATCGTCGCCGAGTACCGTGGTCTCGAAGTCGCGCAAATCACCGAGCTGCGCAAGCGGGCACGCCAATCCGGCGTTTACCTGCGCGTGCTGAAGAACACCCTGGTGCGCCGGGCGCTCGCTGGCACTCCCTTCGAGTGCCTTGCCGATCGCCTCGTCGGCCCCCTGATCTATGGCATCGCCAAGGATCCGGTGGCCTGCGCCAAGGTGTTGTTCGACTTTGCGAAAGACGCCGAAAAGCTCGTGATCAAGGGCGGCGCCATGCCCAACTACCCGCTCGATGCGGCGGGAGTGAAAGCCCTGGCGTCCATGCCGAGCCGCGAAGAGCTGCTCGCCACCTTGGTCGGTACGCTGCAGGCGCCGATCGCCAAGTTCGTGCGCACGCTCAACGAGGTGCCCAGCAAGTTCGTGCGCACGCTCGCCGCGGTGCGCGACGCGAAAGAGACCGCTTGACCCCTTCGTAACCCTTTTGCCTCCCGGGCGAAACCTATCAGGAGTGAATCATGGCTTTGACGAAAGAAGAAATCCTCGACGCGATCGCCAGCATGTCGGTGCTCGAACTCTCCGAGCTCATCAAGGCGATGGAAGAGAAATTCGGCGTCTCCGCCGCGGCCGCCGTGGCCGTGGCGGCTGCTCCGGCCGCTGGCGGCGCCGCTGCCGCGCCGGCTGCCGAAGAGAAGACCGAGTTCGACGTGATCCTGCAAGAAGCCGGCGCGAAGAAAGTCGAGGTCATCAAGATCGTGCGCGCGGCCACGGGCCTTGGCCTCAAGGAAGCCAAGGATCTGGTCGACGGTGCGCCCAAGCCCGTCAAGGAAGGTATCTCCAAAGACGAAGCCGAAAAACTCAAGAAAGAGCTCGAAGCCGCCGGTGCCAAGGTCGAAATCAAGTAATCGCCTCGAAGCCGTGCTGGAGGCTGGCGCCCCTTGGGCGTCAGCCTTTTCGCGCTTGTGCCTCGAGAAAACGGCACCGAGCCCGTCGCTGGCGGGCTGAGTCCCGTTTTCTCCCCCACGTCCGACATTGCCTGGAGCACTCATGGCGTACTCTTACACCGAAAGGAAACGCATCCGCAAGAGCTTTGCCAAGCGCAAGCCCATTTTGGATGTCCCGTTTTTGCTGGCTACCCAGGTCGATTCCTACGCCGAATTCCTTCAGCTCGGGGTGCCGCCCGAGCAGCGTGAAAACAAGGGGCTGCAGGCCGCGTTCCAGTCCATTTTCCCCATCGTCAGCGTCACCGGCAACGCCCGCCTCGAATTCGTCCAATATTTCCTTGGCGAACCGGTGTTCGACGTCAAGGAATGCCAGCTGCGAGGGCTCACGTACTGCGTTCCGCTGCGCGCGCGCGTGCGCCTGGTGCTGCTCGACCGGGCCACCAACTACGAAACGGTCAAGGAAGTGAAGGAGCAGGAAGTGTTCATGGGCGAGATCCCGCTCATGACCGAGAACGGCTCTTTCATCATCAACGGAACCGAACGCGTCATCGTCTCGCAACTGCACCGCTCGCCCGGCGTCTTCTTCGAGCACGACAAGGGCAAGACCCACTCCTCCGGCAAGCTCCTTTTCTCGGCGCGCATCATCCCCTACCGTGGCTCCTGGATCGACTTCGAGTTCGACCCGAAGGACTGCCTCTACTTCCGCATCGACCGGCGGCGCAAGATGCCGGTCACGGTGCTGCTGCGCGCCATCGGCATGACCACGGAACAGATCCTCGAGACCTTCCACGATTTCGAAGACTTCCGCATCGAAAACGGCCGCTTCTTCTACCGCATCGTGCCCGAACGGCTCAAGGGTGAGATCGCGCGCTTCGAGATTCGCGACGCCGAGGGCAATGTCATCATTGCCAAAGACAAGCGCATCAATGCCAAGAACGTGCGCGATCTCAAGCGCGCGGGCATCGAGGAAGTGGAGGTCGACGACGAATTCCTGCTGGGGCGCATCATCGCGCGGGAACTGGTCGACCCTGAAACCGGCGAGATCATTGCGCACGCCAACGACGAGATCACCGAAGAGGTGGTCGAGCGCCTGCGCCAATCCTCGCTCAAGGGATTCCAGACCCTGCTCGTCAACGACCTCGACCGCGGCCCTTACATCTCCCAGACCCTGCGGCTGGACGACACCACCGACGCCTGGTCGGCCAAGGTGGCGATCTACCGCATGATGCGCCCCGGCGAGCCGCCCACCGAGGAGGCGGTCGAAAACCTCTTCCAGGGACTCTTCTATTCGCCCGATCGCTACGATCTCTCGGCGGTGGGGCGCATGAAGTTCAACAGCCGCGCCTATCCGCCGCTCGAGCAGCTCGATCCCAATTCGCCCGACTGGATCAAGCGTTTCTTCGAGCGTGTCGGTCCCAGGGGTGCAGAGGGCAAGGGGACGCTGGACAATGAAGACCTCATCGCCGTGATCGCGCTCCTCGTCGAGCTGCGCAATGGTCACGGCGAGGTCGACGACATCGACCACCTCGGCAACCGCCGCGTGCGCTGCGTCGGGGAACTGGCGGAGAACCAGTTCCGTGCCGGGCTCGCCCGAGTCGAGCGCGCCGTCAAGGAGCGTCTGGTGCAGGCCGAGGCCGAAAACCTCATGCCGCACGACCTCATCAACGCCAAGCCCATTTCGGCGGCGATCAAGGAGTTCTTCGGTTCGAGCCAGCTCTCCCAGTTCATGGACCAGACGAACCCGCTCTCCGAGATCACGCACAAGCGGCGCGTCTCGGCGCTCGGCCCCGGCGGTTTGACGCGCGAGCGTGCAGGGTTCGAAGTGCGCGACGTGCACCCCACCCACTATGGGCGCCTGTGCCCGATCGAGACCCCAGAAGGCCCCAATATCGGCCTCATCAACTCGCTGGCGGTCTATGCCCGAACCAACAAGTACGGCTTCATCGAGACGCCGTACCGCAAGGTGATCGACGGGCGGGTCACCAATGAAGTGGTCTATATGTCGGCCATCGAGGAAGGTTCCTACGTCATCGCCCAGGCGAACTCGGAAGTCGACGCCGAAGGCCGGCTCACCGGTGCACTCGTCTCCTGCCGGCAGAGAGGCGAATTCGTCATGGTGCCGCCGGAGCAGGTGCAGTTGATGGACGTGGCGCCGCAGCAGATCGTCTCGGTGGCTGCCTCTCTCATCCCCTTCCTCGAGCACGACGACGCCAACCGGGCGCTCATGGGCGCGAACATGCAGCGCCAGGCCGTGCCCTGCCTGCGCCCGGAAAAACCCCTGGTGGGTACCGGCATGGAGCGCATCGCCGCGGCCGACTCCGGCACGGTCGTGCGCGCGCGCCGCGGCGGCGTGGTCGATTACGTCGACGCCAAGCGCATCGTCGTGCGCGTGCATGACGACGAAACCTCTCCGGGCGAAGTCGGGGTCGACATCTACAACCTCACCAAATTCACGCGCTCCAACCAGAACACCAACATCAGCCAGCGGCCCATCGTGCGCAAGGGCGACGTGATCGCTTCCGGCGACATCATCGCCGACGGTGCCTCTACCGACCTCGGTGAGCTCGCCCTGGGGCAGAACGTGCTCGTGGCCTTCATGCCCTGGAACGGCTACAACTTCGAGGACTCCATCCTCATCTCCGAGCGCGTGGTGGCCGAGGATCGCTTCACCTCGATCCACATCGAGGAGCTCACGGTCGTGGCGCGCGACACCAAGCTCGGACCCGAGGAGATCACACGCGACATCGCCTCCCTTGGCGAAGCGCAGCTTGGCCGGCTCGACGAATCCGGCATCATCCACATCGGCGCCGAGGTCAAGGCGGGCGACGTGCTGGTGGGTAAGGTCACGCCCAAGGGCGAGGCCCAGCTCACGCCGGAAGAAAAACTGCTGCGGGCGATCTTCGGCGAGAAAGCTTCCGACGTGAAGGACTCCTCGCTGCGTGTGCCCACCGGCATGAGCGGCACCGTCATCGACGTGCTCGTTTTCACCCGCGAAGGCATCGAGCGCGACAAGCGGGCGCAGTCCATCATCGACGACCAGCTGCGGGCCTATCGCAAGGACCTCAACGACCAGATGCGCATCTTCGAGCGCGATGCCTTCCAGCGCGTGCGCCGTCTGCTCGTCGGCCAGAAGGCCAACGGCGGTCCCAAGCGTCTGGCCAAAGGCAGCGTGATCGACGAGGCCTATCTCGATGCGATCGAACCGCATCAGTGGTTCGACATCCGCGTCGAGGACGAGACGCTCGCTGCCCAGCTCGAAGCCGTGCGCGAGGGCCTGGAGAAAATGCGCAAGGCCTTCGACGAAGCCTTCGAGCACAAGCGGCGCAAGCTCACCCAGGGCGACGAGCTGCCCCCGGGTGTGCTCAAGATGGTCAAAGTCTATCTCGCCGTCAAGCGCCGTCTGCAGCCTGGCGACAAGATGGCCGGCCGTCACGGCAACAAAGGCGTGGTCTCCAAGATCGTTCCGGTCGAGGACATGCCGTTCATGGCCGACGGGCGCCCCGTCGACATCGTCCTGAACCCCTTGGGCGTGCCCTCGCGCATGAACATCGGCCAGATCCTCGAAACCCATCTCGGCCGTGCCGCCCGGGCGCTGGGCGAGCGCATCGGCGAGATGCTGCGCCGTCAGGCGGCGGTGCAGGAAGTGCGCGACTTCCTCGAGAAAATCTACAACGAGCGCGGCCACAGCGAGGCGCTCGGCGAGCTCAGCGACGAGGAACTCCTCGAGATGGCGCGCAACCTCGAAAAAGGCGTGCCTTTTGCCTCGCCCGTTTTCGAGGGGGCGGCGGAAGAGGACATCGCCGCCATGTTCCGGCTCGCCGGCATCGAGGGAACCGAGCAGGTCACGCTCTACGACGGCCAGACGGGCGAACCTTTCGAGCGCCCCGTCACGGTGGGCTACAAGCACATGCTGAAGCTGCACCACCTCGTCGACGACAAGATGCACGCGCGCTCCACCGGTCCGTACTCGCTGGTGACGCAGCAGCCGCTCGGCGGCAAGGCGCAGTTCGGCGGTCAGCGCTTCGGCGAGATGGAGGTCTGGGCGCTGGAAGCCTACGGCGCGGCATACACCCTGCAAGAGATGCTCACCGTCAAGTCCGACGACGTGGTCGGCCGCACCAAGGTCTACGAGAGCATCGTCAAGGGCGAGCACCGCATCATCGCCGGCATGCCCGAATCCTTCAACGTGCTGTTGAAGGAAATCCGCTCGCTCGCGCTCGACATCGATCTGGAACGCTATTGATCAGGCGGCTCTATTCCGCCAGGAGAATTCATCCATGACTAGCTTGCTCGCCGATCTGTTCAAACAGTCGCTGCCGCAGGAAAACGAGTTCGATGCGATCACCATCCGGCTCGCTTCGCCGGAGAAGATCCGCTCGTGGTCCTATGGCGAAGTCAAGAAGCCCGAGACCATCAACTACCGCACCTTCAAGCCCGAGCGCGACGGCCTCTTCTGCGCCAAGATCTTCGGCCCGATCAAGGACTACGAGTGCCTGTGCGGCAAGTACAAGCGGCTCAAGTACCGCGGCGTGATCTGCGAGAAGTGCGGCGTCGAGGTGACCGTGTCGCGCGTTCGCCGCGAGCGTATGGGGCACATCGAGCTCGCATCGCCCGTCTCTCACATCTGGTTCCTGAAGAGCCTGCCGAGCCGCCTCGGGCTGGTGCTCGACATGACGCTGCGCGACATCGAGCGCATCCTCTACTTCGAGGCCTACGTCGTCATCGAGCCGGGGCTCACGCCGCTCAACCGCGGCCAGCTCATGACCGAAGAGCAGTACCACGCGGCCTTCGAGGAGTACGGCGACGATTTCGTGGCCATGATGGGGGCCGAGGCCATCCGCGAACTCCTGCGCACGCTCGACATCAAGCGCGAGATCGAGAAGCTGCGCGGCGAGCTCGAAACCACCGGCTCGGATGCCAAGATCAAGAAGATCAGCAAGCGGCTCAAGGTGCTGGAAGCCTTCAACAAGACCGGAATGCGCCCTGAGTGGATGATCCTCGAGGTGCTGCCCGTGCTGCCGCCCGATCTGCGTCCGCTCGTGCCGCTCGACGGCGGGCGCTTCGCCACCTCGGATCTCAACGATCTCTACCGCCGCGTCATCAACCGTAACAACCGACTCAAGCGCCTGCTCGAACTCAAGGCACCCGACATCATCGTGTGCAACGAGAAGCGCATGCTGCAGGAGGCGGTCGATTCGCTGCTCGACAACGGCCGGCGCGGCAAGGCGATGACCGGCCCCAACAAGCGGCCGCTCAAGTCGCTCGCCGACATGATCAAGGGCAAGGGCGGGCGTTTCCGCCAGAACCTGCTCGGCAAGCGGGTGGATTACTCCGGCCGTTCGGTCATCGTCGTCGGTCCGCAGCTGAAGCTGCACCAGTGCGGCCTGCCCAAGCTCATGGCGCTCGAGCTCTTCAAGCCCTTCATCTTCAACCGGCTGGAGAAACTCGGCTACGCCACCACCATCAAGCAGGCCAAGAAGATGGTGGAGAACCAGGAGCCGGTGGTCTGGGACATCCTCGAAGAGGTGATCTACGAGCACCCGGTGCTGCTCAACCGGGCGCCGACCCTGCACCGCCTGGGCATCCAGGCCTTCGAGCCGGTGCTCATCGAGGGCAAGGCGATCCAGCTGCACCCGCTGGTGTGTACGGCGTTCAACGCCGACTTCGACGGCGACCAGATGGCCGTGCACGTGCCGCTGTCGCTCGAAGCCCAGCTCGAGGCGCGCACCCTCATGCTCGCCTCCAACAACGTGCTCTCGCCGGCCAACGGTGAGCCCATCATCGTCCCGTCGCAGGACATCGTGCTGGGGCTTTATTACGCCACGCGCGAATCCGCCGTGGCCAAGGGCAGCGGCATGATGTTCGCCGACGTGGGCGAAGTCAAGCGCGCCTTAGAGATGGGGCAGGTATCGCTGCATGCGCGCGTCACCGTGCGTATCAAGGAGTACGACCTCGGGCCCGACGGCGAGCCCGTCGAGCGCATCACGCGGCGCGAGACCACCGTGGGCCGGGCGATCCTCTCCGAGATCCTGCCTGCCGGCCTGCCGTTCGAGCTCATCGACCAGCCGCTCAAGAAGAAGACCATCTCCAAGCTCATCAACCACGCCTACCGCAACTGCGGGCTCAAAGCCACGGTGATCTTCGCCGACAAGCTGATGACGACCGGTTATCGGCTCGCCACCCGCGGCGGCATCTCCATCGCCATCAAGGACCTGCTCGTCCCACCGCAGAAAGAGGAGATCATCCGCAAGGCCGAGGAAGAGGTCAAGGAGATCGCCCAGCAGTACGCCTCGGGTCTGGTGACGGCGGCCGAGCGCTACAACAAGGTGGTCGACATCTGGGGCCGGGCGGCCGATCTGGTGGCCAAGGCGATGATGGAGCAGCTCGCCAAGGAGAAGATCGTCACCGAAGAGGGCGAGGTGATCGAGCAGGAGTCCTTCAACTCCATCTACATGATGGCCGACTCGGGGGCGCGGGGTTCCGCTGCTCAGATCCGGCAGCTGGCCGGGATGCGGGGTCTCATGGCCAAACCCGACGGCTCGATCATCGAGACGCCCATCACCACCAACTTCCGCGAGGGCCTCAACGTCCTGCAATACTTCATCTCCACGCACGGCGCGCGCAAGGGCCTGGCCGACACGGCGCTGAAAACTGCCAACTCGGGCTACCTCACGCGGCGCCTGGTCGACGTCACGCAGGATCTGGTCGTCACCGAAGACGACTGCGGCACGCACGAAGGCTTCGCGATGAAAGCCCTCATCGAAGGGGGCGAGGTCATCGAGCCGCTGCGCGACCGCATCCTCGGGCGCGTGGCCGCCGACGACATCATCGATCCCGACACGCAGGCCACGCTCATCGAGGCCGGCACTCTGCTCGACGAGAAACTCGTGGCGCTCATCGACGAGAAGGGGATCGACGAAGTCAAGGTACGCAGCCCGCTCACCTGCCACACTCACTTCGGGGTGTGCGCCAAGTGCTACGGGCGCGACCTCGGCCGCGGCGGGCTGGTCAACGTCGGCGAGGCGATCGGCGTCATCGCCGCGCAGTCGATCGGCGAGCCGGGCACGCAGCTCACCATGCGGACCTTCCACGTGGGCGGGGCCGCCTCGCGGGCGGCCGCAGTCTCGGGGGTGGAAGCCAAGTCGGGCGGCACGGTGCGTTTCTCGCCCAACATGCGCTACGTGGTCAACGAGCGGGGGGAAAAGATCGTCATCGCCCGCTCGGCCGAAGTGCTGATCCTCGACGATGCCGGCCGCGAGCGCGAGCGCCACAAGGTTCCTTATGGTGCGACGCTGCACGTCGATGACGGACAGGCGGTGAAGGCCGGCGTCAAGCTCGCCTCCTGGGATCCGCACACCCGTCCGATCATCAGCGAATACGCCGGCACGGTGCGTTTCGACAACGTCGAAGAAGGCGTCACGGTCGCCAAGCAGGTCGACGAAGTCACCGGCCTGTCCACCCTGGTGGTGATCGACGCCAAGCAGCGCGGCAGCAGCGCCAAGATCGGCCGGCCGCAGATCCGCCTGCAGGACGAGGCGGGCAACGACGTGCTCATCCCCGGTACCGAGCATCCCTTCACCCTCAGTTTCCCGGTGGGGGCCATCATCACGGTGCGCGAAGGCCAGCACGTGGGCGTGGGTGAAGTGCTCGCCCGTATCCCGCAGGAATCGGCCAAGACGCGTGACATCACCGGTGGTCTGCCGCGCGTGGCCGAACTCTTCGAGGCCCGCTCGCCCAAGGACGCCGGAATGCTTGCCGAATACACTGGGACCGTCTCCTTCGGCAAGGAAACCAAGGGCAAACAACGGCTCATCATCACCGAACCGGACGGCACCACGCACGAGTTCCTCATTCCCAAGGAAAAGCATCTGCTGGTGCACGACGGCCAGGTGGTCAACCGCGGCGAGATCATCGTCGATGGGCCGGTCGATCCGCACGACATCCTGCGCCTGCAAGGAATCGAGGCACTCGCGCGCTACATCATCGACGAGGTGCAGGACGTCTATCGCCTGCAGGGTGTGAAGATCAACGACAAGCACATCGAGGTGATCGTGCGGCAGATGCTGCGTCGCGTCGTCATCACGGATCCGGGCGACAGCCGCTTCCTGCGCGAGGAGCAGGTCGAACGCTCGGACGTGCTGATCGAAAACGCCCGCCTGGAGAAAGAGGGCAAGATCCCGGCGCGCTTCGAGAACGTTCTGCTCGGCATCACCAAGGCGTCGTTGTCTACCGACTCCTTCATCTCGGCGGCCTCCTTCCAGGAGACCACCCGGGTGCTCACCGAAGCCGCGATCATGGGCAAGCGCGACGAGCTGCGTGGGCTCAAGGAGAACGTCATCGTCGGGCGGCTCATTCCGGCGGGGACGGGTCTGGCGCATCATCGGGCGCGGCGTCAGCGCACCCAGCTGCAGTCGGCCGAGAGCGCCTGGGCCCAAATCACCACGGCTTCTGCCACTCCTGAGGCCGAAGCCTGATTCGGACGGGGTGCGCTTGACGCGCACCCCTTTTCAAGTTAACATCGCGCGTTTATCGAACCGGCCAATCGTAGTCGGGTCGCCGAATCGCCAACGAAGGAACGAACTATGCCGACGATCAACCAGCTCGTGCGCAAGCCGCGCACCCGGGTGCGGGAGAAGAGCAAGGTCCCTGCACTGGAATCCTGCCCGCAGAAGCGGGGTGTTTGTACCCGTGTTTATACCACCACGCCGAAGAAACCGAACTCGGCCCTGCGTAAGGTCGCCAAGGTGCGGCTCACCAACGGCTACGAAGTCATCGCTTACATCGGCGGGGAAGGGCACAATCTGCAAGAGCACTCGGTCGTGCTGATCCGCGGCGGTCGGGTCAAGGACCTCCCGGGTGTGCGTTACCACATCGTCCGTGGTTCGCTCGATCTGCAGGGCGTCAAGGATCGCAAACAGGCCCGTTCGAAATACGGCGCGAAGCGGCCCAAGAAAGCCTGATCGATTCGAAACGTCACCTAGAAATCACGAGAGGTCGAAATGCCCCGTCGTCGTGAAGTACCCAAACGCGAGATTCTGCCGGATCCGAAATTCGGCAACCAGAACGTCTCCAAATTCATCAACGTCATCATGGTCTCCGGCAAGAAGTCGGTGGCCGAGCGCATCGTCTATGGCGCTTTCGAGGCGATCGCCGCCAAGACGGGCAAAGATCCCGTGCAAGTCTTCGCTGCCGCAATCGAAAACGTCAAGCCGGTGGTCGAGGTCAAGAGCCGCCGCGTGGGCGGGGCCAACTACCAGGTCCCGGTCGAGGTGCGTCCTTCCCGCCGTCTGGCGCTGTCGATGCGCTGGCTGCGCGATGCCGCGCGCAAGCGCTCCGAGAAGTCCATGGCGCAGCGCCTGGCCAACGAGCTGCTCGAAGCCTCCGAAGGGCGCGGCGCGGCCATGAAGAAACGCGAGGAAGTGCACCGCATGGCCGAGGCCAACAAGGCGTTTGCGCATTACCGTTACTGATCGCAGGCGCACTGCGCGGGAAGCCCTTCTCCGGGCTTGCCCGCATTTCGTGTTTCTGGCGAACGACATTCTGGAACTCTTGGCGGGAAAAACGACGTGGCACGCAAAACACCCATCGAACGCTACCGTAACATCGGTATCTCGGCGCACATCGACGCCGGTAAAACCACGACCACCGAACGCATCCTGTTCTACACCGGGGTCAATCACAAGATCGGCGAAGTGCACGAAGGCGCCGCGACGATGGACTGGATGGAGCAGGAACAAGAGCGGGGCATTACCATCACTTCCGCCGCGACCACCTGCTTCTGGCGCGGCATGGACATGCAATTCCCCGAGCACCGCTTCAACATCATCGACACGCCGGGCCACGTCGACTTCACCATCGAAGTCGAGCGCTCGATGCGCGTGCTCGACGGGGCCTGCATGGTCTACTGCGCGGTAGGCGGCGTGCAACCCCAGTCCGAAACCGTCTGGCGTCAGGCCACCAAGTACAAAGTGCCGCGCCTGGCCTTCGTCAACAAGATGGACCGCCAGGGGGCCAATTTCTTCAAGGTCTACGATCAGATGCGCACTCGCCTCAAGGCGAACCCCGTGCCCATCGTGATCCCCATCGGTGCCGAGGATTCGTTCGCCGGCGTGGTCGACCTCATCAAGATGAAGGCGATCATCTGGGACGAGGCTTCCCAAGGCACCAAGTTCGAATACCGCGACATCCCGGCCGAGCTGAAGGATCAGGCGCAGGAGTGGCGTGAGAAGATGGTCGAGGCGGCCGCCGAGGCGAGCGAGGAGCTCATGAACGAGTACCTCGAAAACGGCGATCTGCCCGAGGCCAAGATCGTCCAGGGGCTGCGTCTGCGCACCATCGCCACCGAGATCCAGCCCATGCTGTGCGGCTCGGCCTTCAAGAACAAGGGCGTGCAGCGCATGCTCGACGCCGTGATCGAATTCCTGCCCTCTCCGGTCGACATTCCTCCGGTGCAGGGGACCGATCCCGACGGCAACGTCGTCGAGCGCCGTGCCGCCGACGACGAGAAGTTCTGCGCGCTCGCCTTCAAGCTGATGACCGATCCCTTCGTCGGCCAGCTCACCTTCCTGCGCGTCTATTCCGGTACGCTCAACTCCGGCGACACGGTGCTCAACGCCAACAAGAACAAAAAGGAGCGCATCGGCCGCCTGCTGCAGATGCACGCCAACGAGCGCAACGAAATCAAGGAAGTGCTCGCCGGCGACATCGCCGCCGCCGTGGGACTGAAAGAAGTCACCACCGGCGAGACCTTGTGCGATCCGAGCGCCCCGATCAAGCTCGAATCCATGGTCTTCCCCGAGCCGGTGATCCACGTCGCCGTCGAACCCAAGACCAAGAGCGACCAGGAAAAGATGGGGATCGCGCTGCAGCGCCTGGCGATGGAAGACCCCTCTTTCCGCGTGCGCACCGATGAAGAATCCGGCCAGACCATCATCTCCGGCATGGGCGAGCTGCACCTGGAGATCATCGTCGATCGCATGCGCCGCGAGTTCAACGTCGAGTGCAACGTCGGCGCGCCTCAGGTGGCCTACCGCGAGACCATCCGCAAGTCGGTCGAGCAGGAAGGCAAGTTCGTCAAGCAGACCGGCGGTCGTGGTCAGTACGGTCACGTCTGGCTGCGCATCGAGCCGAACGAACCGGGCAAGGGCTATGAGTTCATCGACGCCATCAAGGGCGGCGTGGTGCCCCGCGAATACATCCCGGCCGTCGATAAGGGGGTGCAGGAAGCGCTGCAAAGCGGGGTGCTCGCCGGCTTCCCGGTGGTCGACGTCAAGGTGACGCTCTTCGACGGTTCGTACCACGAAGTCGACTCCAACGAGAACGCCTTCAAGATGGCGGGTTCCATCGCCTTCAAGGAAGGGATGAAAAAAGCCAATCCGGTCTTGCTCGAACCCATCATGGCGGTGGAAGTCGAGACTCCGGAGGAGTTCATGGGCAACGTCATGGGCGATCTCTCCGGGCGTCGCGGTGTGATCCTCGGCATGGAAGACCTTGCCGGAGGGATCAAGTCGATCCGCGCCGAGGTGCCTCTGGCCGAGATGTTCGGCTATGCCACCCAGCTGCGCTCGCTCACGCAGGGTCGCGCCACCTATACGATGGAGTTCAAGCACTACGCCGAAGCGCCCAAGTCAGTGGCCGAGGCGGTGATCAACAGCCGGAAGTGAGCGGTTTTTCTTTATCACGTTTGCAAGGGGAAATACGATGGCAAAAGCGAAGTTTGAGCGCACGAAG
>NZ_JSYB01000084.1:0-1790 GCF_054823945.1 Tepidiphilus sp. HLB4
AGGACAGAGGAATTTTATCAGAGGCCGGGGGTGGAGGGGTTTTTCGAGGTGCCCCATGATCTGGTGCCCTTTCGTACCGACAAGCGCTTTCATCATAGCAGCACGGCGGTACAATGCTTCCCATGAAACTCGCCACCTGGAACGTCAACTCCATCACCGCCCGGCTGCCGCACTTGCAGCGCTGGCTTGCCGGTGCCCGCCCCGACGTGCTCGCGCTGCAGGAGCTCAAATGCCCGGTGGAGAAATTTCCCGCGCAAGCGATCGCCGAGCTCGGCTACACGGCCGCCGTGCATGGGCAGAAGACCTACAACGGCGTGGCGCTGCTGGTGCGCGCGGGGCTGCCCTGGCGCGAGGTGGCGCGCGGCGTTCCCGAGTTCGACGATGAGCAGGCGCGCCTCGTCGTGGCCGAGCTCGACGAGCCCGGCAGCGAAGCGCCGCTGATCGTGGCGAGCGCCTACTTTCCCAACGGTCAGGCGATGGGCAGCGACAAGTTCGCCTACAAGCTCGGCTGGATCGACGCGCTCGCTTCCTGGATCGAGCGGGAACGGCTGGCGGAGCGCCCGTTCGTGCTCATGGGCGACTTCAACATCGCCCCGGCACCCGAAGATACCCACCCCGACTGGCCGCAGGACGGCATCCTCGCTTCACCCCCCGAGCGCGCCGCCTTTGCCCGGCTCCTCTCGCTCGGGCTCGTCGACGCCTTCCGCCGCTTTCCCCAGCCCCCGCAGTCCTATTCCTGGTGGGACTACCGCCAAGGAGCATTCCGGCGCAACCTGGGCTTGCGCATCGACCACATCCTCGTCTCCCCCGCTGTGCTGCCGCGGCTGCGCGCCTGCACGATCGACGTCGAGCCCCGGCGCTGGGAACGCCCCTCGGATCACGCCCCGGTGGTGCTGGAGCTCGCTCCGATGGAGCAGTTCAACGCCATGGCGCAGCGTGCTATCATATAGTTATCTTGTAACACATAAAGGTGACGCCATGAGCAAGGCAACCTTTACGTTCCGGGTCGATGAAACACTCAAATCCGAGTTCTCCGCCGCAGCCAAAAACTGCGACCGCAACGCCGCGCAGCTCCTGCGCGACTTCATGCGCAATTTCGTCCGGCAACAGCAGGAAGCCGCGGAACATGACGATTGGTTTCGCCGCCAGGTGCGGACCGCTCTGGACTCAGCCAATGCCGGGCATCTGATTCCAGCGGTCGAAGTCGAAGCAAAGTTCTCGGCCAAACGGGCCGCAACGCGCCGCCGGCTTGAATCCTCCGTCGAATGATGGAGCTATTCTGGACTCCTGAGGCAATCCAGGACCGCAGCGAGATTTATGACTACATCGAGGCCGACAATCCAGTCGCCGCCCTAACCCTCGATGAACTGTTTGCAGAAAAGGCCAGGTACTTGGTCGATCATCCGGGTCTGGGCCGGCCCGGCCGCGTCGCAGGCACCCGCGAGCTGGTGGTGCATCCGAATTACATTCTGGTCTATGATGTCGCCGGCAACAGGGTGCGCGTGCTGCGGGTACTCACGCTGCCAGGCAATGGCCGCCAGGCCGTGGTTGATGTCTCGACCATTTCTGGTGAATAAACAGGCGTCCCTTTGGGTGCCATGCAGTGGTGCCGTTGAGAGGACTCGAACCTCCGACCTACTGATTACGAATCAGTTGCTCTACCAGCTGAGCTACAACGGCGTGGTGCGCGGCCTTGCGGCCTGGAAGAAATGGAATTCTATCCTCTCCCCGCCCGAAAATCAAGCTCGCGCCGGCCGAGCGTGTAGCGAACAAATAAACTGTCCGGACTT
>NZ_JSYB01000085.1:0-863 GCF_054823945.1 Tepidiphilus sp. HLB4
ATTTACAGAAAGGATGGTACACAACCGGTGGGCCTGGCCGGCCGGGGCAAGCGCGGCGGGGTCAGAACCTTGGTGGCCACCAACAAGGGCGACTTGTGGTTCTTCGTGTTCGGCTTCGAGAAGAACGAACGGGCCAACATCAGCGTCGAAGAAAAGGAAGCATTGCAGACCCTCGCCCAAGATTTGCTGTCCCGCACCGGCAAGGAGCTCGATGCGGCGCTGGAAGACGGATCACTGCAGGAGATTTGCCATGACGACAAAAACTAAGGCCAAGAACCGAATCCTCGAGGCGGTGCACGAGACGGCCTTAGATCTGCATCGCCTGGGCTTCATCGACCAGCGCAAGATGCGCCAGTACGATGCGTTGTGCCTGGACCCGATTCCCGAGTACGACAGCGAGAAGATTCGGTCCCTGCGTGCCCGCTACCAGCTCAGCCAGGCCGCCCTGGCGTCACTGCTCAACACCAGCCCCTCGACCGTGCGTCAGTGGGAACTAGGGGACAAGCACCCCAGCGGCCCGTCGCAGAAACTGCTCAACCTGCTGGAGCGCAAAGGCCTCGAAGCCTTGATCTGAACGACGAAGCGCGACCTCCAGGTGTCGCGCCTCTGTCATGCCTTGTTGGGCTTGGCCGTCACGCCATCGCTGCTGTTTGAGCGGTCCCCGGGTTGGCTGCTACCGACCTCCGCCCCACGACCTTCCCCACCACATTGACCGCATCCAGATCGCCTGCGGCGACAGGTGCGCATAGCGCATCGTCACTTTGGGATCGTGGTGCCCGAGCAATTTCTGCACCTCGTACAGCGACCGCCCGGCATCGACCAGGAAACTCGCGTAGCTGTCAGGTCCCGGACGATTGCATTGA
>NZ_JSYB01000086.1:0-26524 GCF_054823945.1 Tepidiphilus sp. HLB4
AAATTTACAGAAAAAAGGTTGCACAACCCCGCCCTGCCCCTCGACACCCTGCGCGGCTGCGAAGGCGCCGGTGCCGCGGCCTATTTCCCCGCATTTTTCCAAGCCTTTCCTCCACGCATCCGGCCTGCGGCACGGAACCGGCGCCCACCGCGCGACCCTGTCAACGCCACCCTCTCGCTCGGTTACACCCTGCTCTACGGCCTGGCCGTGAACGCCTGCTGGAGCGCCGGGCTCGACCCCGCCATCGGCGCCCTGCACGCTCCAGCCCACGGCCGGGCGGCGCTCGCCTGCGACCTCGTCGAACCCCTGCGCGGTCAGGTCGACGAATGGATCTGGCAACTCTTTCGTCGCGAACTCCTGCGCCCAGAGCACTTCGGCCTCGAAGGCAGCGGTGCATGCCTGCTCGGCAAAGCCGGTCGCGCCGTTTTCTGGCGCGAATGGGAATGGCGCAGCAGACGCTGGCAAAAGCTGCTCGATCGTTATCCCCAGCGCCTCGCCCGCGAGTTTTCCCAGCGCAGCCCCACTTTCGATCTCTTCGACGACTGGGAGTCCTCATGAACGACGCTCCCCATCCCACCCCCGATGCGCTCGACGCCTTCGGCCGCCCGCTCCTCATCCTGCCCAACGACGAAGTCACTGTCGCACTCGATGGTACCGAGCGCCTCATCCTGCGCACCCGCGATGGCAACGCCCGCCACGCAACCGGCCGCCGCGGCCGAGGGAGCCACCGCATGAGCACGAGCGTTTTCATCGAGCCGCTGGATGTGCTGTTCCTGCGCGGCAACAAGCTGTTCGGCGACCCGGGCAGTTTCGGCGAAGCGATGATCCCGCCCTGGCCGTCGGTCGCGGCCGGCGCGCTGCGTTCGCGCATGCTGGCCGACGCGGGCATTGATCTCGCCGCCTTCGCGCGCGGCGAGGTGGATCACCCCAGCCTGGGCACGCCGGCCACACCCGGCCCATTCACCGTCACCGGCTTTCATTTGACGCGTCGGCACGCCGATGGGCGCGTGGAATTGCTGATGGCGCCGCCGGCCGATCTGGTGGTGTTCGCGGCGGAGGGCGACCAGCCGTTCCGGGTGCAGCGCATGGCGCCGACCGCGCCCGCCGCCGGGCTCGCCAGCTCGGCCGAGCTGCCGCGGCTGCCGGTGCTGGCGCAGGCGGATCGGCACAAGCCGGCCGGCGGCTATTGGCTGACCGAAGCAGGTTTCGGGAAATATCTAGCTGGACGAGTGCCCGACGATGCCCAGATCGACTGGGTCAAATCGAACGCGCTGTGGCAGTTTGAGCATCGCGTCGGCGTCGGGCTGGACGCCGCGCAACGCCGCGCCAAGGATGGTCAGTTGTTCTCGATGCAGGCGGTGGCGATGCTCAAACGGGGTCACCGCCTGGACAGGCGCGACGAGAAAGAGCAGCCGATGGGGTATGACGTGGGCTTTCTCGCCACCGTCAGCGGCGCCGAGCCGCCGACCTCCGGCCTCGTGCGCCTGGACGGTGACGGCCGCGCCGCGGCGCTGCATCCGGTGAACGACTACCGGCTACCGGCGCCGGACTACGAGGCCATCGTCGCTGCCAGGCGTTGCCGGCTGCTGCTGACCAGCCCCGGCCTGTTCGCGGCCGGCTGGCTGCCCGCTGGCGCGAACCCTGACACCCGCCGCGCCGATGGCGCCATCCGCTTCGACCTGCACGGGGTTTCCGGCTGGCTCGTGTGCGCCGCCGTGCCGCGCGCCGAGGTGGTGTCGGGCTGGGACCTGGCGCGCTGGCTGCCCAAGGACGCGCTGCGCGCCGCGCCCGCCGGCAGCGTCTGGTGGCTCGAAGACCTCGACGCCCCGCCCGATGCGCTTCGCAAGCTTGCCGAAACCGGCCTGTGGCGCGAGCCCTGCGACGATGCCGCCCGGCGCGCCGAAGGCTTCAACCGCATCGCCCTTGCCACCTACTGACCACGCCCAGGGAGTTCTTTCAATGTTCCAGCAACACGCAGCCCTGTTTCTGTACGCCGTCAGCCCGGTCCACATGGGCGCCGGGCAGGCCATCGGCGTCATCGACAACCCGATCCAACGCGAGCGTCACACCGGCCACCCCTGCTTTGCCGGCTCCGGCATCAAGGGAGCGCTGCGGCATAACTTTGAAGCCATCGGCGGCGATCCCAAGCTGATCGCCCCCCTGTTCGGTCCGGAATCCAACAGCGGCGAGCTGCACGCTGGCGCTATTAGCTTCGGCGATGCCCAGCTCGTCGCGCTGCCGGTGCGTTCGCTCAAGGGCGGCTATGTCTACGCCACCTGCCCGCAGGCGCTGGCGCGGGCGCAGCGATTACTGACATTGAGCGGCGCCGCGGCGAGCTGGCCGGCGCTCACCGTCGAACCCGGCCACTGCCTGCTCGCCAATCCCACCCTGTTGTCGGGAGACAAGCTGCATCTGGAAGCCTTCGAGTACACAGCCAAGGTGAGCCAGCAATTGCCGGCGCTGTCGGCCGATCTCGCCGCCAGGGCGCTGCCGGCTGATCCCGCCTATGCGTTTTTCGCCGACAAGCTCAAGACCGATCTGGTGGTGCTGTCCGACACCGACTTCGGCTACTTCGCCGAGCACGCGATGCTGGTGGAACCACATGTGCGCATCGACGAGAACACCGGCACCGCCGCCGACGGCGGGCTGTTCTACACCGAGAACCTACCGCCGGAATCGCTGCTGATCGCGCCGCTCATGGCCAGCCAGACGCGCACCAGCAGGAAAAAGGATGAAAAAGAAGGCTGGGAAAACGATGCCAAAGAGGTGCTGATCAAGCTCACCAACCTGATCACTGCCAAACCACTGCTCCAGCTCGGCGGCGACGCCACCACCGGCCGCGGACTGGTGCTGGCCAAAGTGGTGGAGGGCTGAACATGGCGACGCTCGAACAACTGCGCGCGCAGGATGCGTGGACGAAGGCGGCTGACGGCATCGCCCGGCACGGCAAGGATTACGTAAACAACGCCAAAGGCCTGCCGGCGCTGATCATGAATTCCGGCCTGATGCAGGTGATGGCCTACCTCGAAGACAAGGGCGGGCGTCATCACACCCTCGCCCAGCACCTGCGACTGTGGCTGCAAGGCCGCTTTCGGCAACAGATCACCAACGCCGACTTCGAGCCGTTCATGCAGGCGCTGATGCATGCCACGCCCGCCGACTACCAGGCCATCACCGCCGAAGCCTTCGCCTGGTTGCGCTGGCTGCGGCAGATGGCGGCGGCGCGCAATGGCAACGAGGATTGACGCCGTGGCGTCTCAGGCCAGACCGAGCAGGCGCTGGTACGCCGCGCAGGTCAGCAATTCGAAGCCGGCCCGGCCGTGGCGGCGCAGCATCTCGCGCACCAGCTCGCTCTTGGTGCGGTGTGCCGCCGCCAGGCGGTTCGGCTCGGCGTCGAAGTCGTCATCGATGCGGATGGTTAGCGTAGTCATGACGCCCACCCGAATGGCACAGTAAACCCCATGTACGACAGACAATGTAGCGTAAAGGTGATTCGATGAGCATTGCTGCGGTTCCAAACTATCTCGGTACCGATTTCAGCGGTGCCTCGCCAGGGATGCGGTTCGGCATGTACTTGCCGATCTGGACGAACAGAGCTGATCAGGAGCAGGAAGTCAAAGATCGGGCTGCCAAAAAGAGCCGGGAGGGACAGGAAATTGCCGCGCTTCTGGAACGCCAGGGCATGGATGCGACCATTGCTCAACTCGCGCGCCAGGAGCGCAATCGCCTGCCAGGGCTATGGGAGAAAAATGACTTTGCCGCCCGCGAAGCTTGGAAGAAAGTCACACAGCTGACGCCCTCCGATCGCGCGGGCATGCACGCCCTGCACGTGCGCCAGCAACACCTGTTCGGCACGGTTCCGCCTGCCGAAGGGCTGTATCTGGACGCCAAGGCCACCGCTCCCTTCACCACGGGTCTTGGTAACGAGCATCCGCTGGAAAACGGCTTTGCCTTCCTGAACCCCTACGGCCTGCCCTATCTGCCCGGCTCTGGCGTCAAGGGTGTGCTGCGCCAGGCGGCGCGGGAGTTGGCCGGCGGCGAGTGGGGCAATACGCACGGCTGGCGGGGTGATGACGAAAAATCGTTTTCCGTCGTAATCCAGAAAAAGACCGTCGCGCTTTCAATGTGCGACGTGCTGTTCGGCCGCGAAACCCGAGATGGAGACGCCGAGCACGTCCGCGGCGTGCTGTCGTTCTGGGACGTGATTCCGCAGATCGAGGGCGACAGCCTGCACGTCGAGATCATGACCCCGCACCAGGGGCACTACTACCAGCAAAATCGCGATCGCAAGACCGGCGACAGCGTCTCGCCCCACGAATCCGGCCAGCCCATCCCGATTCCGTTCCTCACCGTGCCGCCCGGCTCCGGCTTCGCCTTTCACGTGGTCTGCGATCTGCCTCGCCTGCGCCGGCTGGCGCCTGAACTGGCGCAGGACGACCGGTGGAAAACACTGCTCACCGCCGCCTTCGCGCATGCCTTCGACTGGCTCGGTTTCGGCGCCAAAACCGCCGTGGGCTACGGGGCGATGCAGCGGGACACAGCCGCCGAAGCCGAATACCACCAGAAACTGCAGGCCGAGGAAACGAAAGCGCGCAAGCAGGCCGAGCTCGGCGCCATGACGCCCCAGCGCCGTCGCATCCAGGAATTCATCGACTACGCCGAGAAAGAACTGCAGCGTTCCCCTCGGCCCAAGAGCAAAATCGGGCAGAAAGACTACCAGGAAGCCCAGAAGCTCGCCAAAGACGCCCAAGCCCCCGAGTGGAGCCCCGAGGATCGCGCCGCCGCACGCAAGGCGATCGAAGACTATCTGCCGCGCCTTGCCGACATCTCGCTCAGGGATGTGCGCAAAAGACTCGAACTCGACAAGCTGGCCCCACCCCTCCCTTCCTCATGAGCCGGACGCCACTGCTTCGCTTCCGTGTGCCGGTGCGCTTCGCGCAAGCGCCCCAGGGGCGATTCCTCGGCAACGAGCTGCGCAGTGCCTTCGGTTGGGCCCTGCGGCGGCTGTCCTGCCTCACCGCCGCTCCTTCCTGCCAGGGGTGCCCGATTCGTCGCCGCTGCGCCTACGGCGTGGTCTTCGACCCCGAGGCTCCAAGCGCACCGCTGCATCCTTCCCTGCGCGACGGCATTCCTGCCTACGTGGTAGAACCCCCACCGTATGGGCCCAGCGCCACGCCAGATTCCGCCATCTTCGCTCTCACCTTGCTCCCGCCGGCAGTTCCCTACGCCAGCGCCATCGAACGGGCACTGCGCCGGGCCTGGGTCGACAATCCTCGCCTGCTTGGTGGCTGCCGGGCAAATGGGCCACTCGAACGCGAGACGCTCCCGCCGGCTGCGGAATCGGCCGACGAAGACACCGGCGAGCGCCTCGTGCTCGAATTCGACACCCCGCTACGCGTGGAACAGCACGGCACGGTCGTCGCCGACGCCAACCGGTTGCGCCCAGCCGACCTCGCCCGCCTGCTCGTGCGCCGGCTGCAGCAATGGGACCAGCTCAGCGGCGAGCGCCTGTCTCCCCTTGCGACCGACCCGGCCCTGTGGCAGGCGATCACGATCGAGACGCGCGGCCTCTTTCCCATCGACCTGCACCGCTACAGCCGCAGCCAAGGGCGCAGCCATCCCCTGGGAGGTCTCATCGGCCCCCTCGAAGTGCGTGGCCCCCGCGCAAACCTGCGGGCCCTGCTGCCGCTGCTACGACACGCCGAACCCTTGCATCTGGGCAAGCGCACCGCCTTTGGGCTGGGGCGATTTCACCTGCGCTGGGGCTAGCCATCCCTTCTGAACCGCCCCTGGCGGAAGTTGGCTACAATCCCCACCATGCCCCAGCCATCCCCGCCGCGAGACAAGACGACATGGCGTTGAACACCGAGCATCTGCGCACCACTCTGCGCGCCCTGGAAGCCGCCGTCGAGCGATTCCGCCATGCCGAAAGCGTCGGCAACGAGCTCGAGCGGGAAATCCTGCGCATGGCCATCGTCAAGGGGTTCGAACTCTCGCAAGAAGTCTGCTTCAAACTGCTCAAACGTCGGCTCAAGGAATACGGTCACACGGCCCGCCAGATCGAGAGTCTGCTTTTCAAGGACGTCTTGCGTCTGGCGGCCCGGCACGGTCTCTTGACCCTCGAAGAAACCGAGCGCTGGTTCGCCTATCGGGACAACCGCAACGATACCGCCCATGACTACGGCGAAGCGTTCGTCGCGGAGACGCTGGCGCTCATCCCCGATTTTCTGCGCGATGCCAGGGCGCTCGAATCACGCCTTACCACCGAACCGGGCGAGGATCGAACTCCATGACCGATCTTCCTTCCCTCGACCTGCCCGCCCGCTATCTGGACGAGGTCCGCACCCTTTTGCGGCGCCACGTTCCCGGCCATGAGGTCTGGGCTTACGGCAGCCGGGTGAAGGGCGACGCGCACGCGGCAAGCGATCTCGATCTGGTCGTGCGCGACCCGCTCGACCCGCAGCGTCCCTGCCCGGCGCTCCTGACGCTACGCCGCGCCTTGCGCGACAGCGACCTGCCGATCTCGATCGATGTGCAGGACTGGGCGCGCCTGCCCGAAACGTTTCGCCAGGAGATCGAACGGGGCTACGTCGTCATCCAGCAGGGGGAGGTTCCGTCTGGTTCATCCCCCGCCGCGCCAGCAGCTCCCGCGCGTGCTCGCGGGTCGTATCGGTGATTTCCAGCCCGCCCAGCATGCGGGCGATCTCCTCGACGCGGGCGGCCGGTTCGAGCGCTTCGACGCGGGTGTGCATGGCACCACCCTCTTCCTCTTTCCATACGCGCAGCTGCCAGTCGGCCCAGGCGGCCACTTGCGGCAGGTGCGTCACCGCCAGCACCTGGCGGTCGCGGCCGAGCTGCCAGAGCGAGCGGCCGACGATCTCGGCCACCGCGCCGCCGATGCCGACGTCGACTTCGTCGAAGATGAGCGTGGGCGTGTCGCTCGCGCGGCTGGCGATCACCTGGATCGCCAGACCGATGCGCGAGAGTTCCCCGCCCGAGGCCACGCGGGCAAGGGGCGCGAGCGCCTGGCTCGGGTTGGCGGCAACGCGAAATTCCACCCGCTCCAGGCCCGTGGCCGCAGGCTCGCCGGGCACGAGCGCCGCCTCGAAGCGCCCGCCTTTCATCGCCAGCGTCTGCATTGCCGCGCTCACTTCGGCCGAGAGCCATTCGGCCGTCTCGCGCCGGCGCTCGCCGAGCGCGCGGGCGGATTCGAAGTAGGCCGACTCGGCGGCGCGCGCTTCGCGCTCCAGCCGCTCGAGGTCGGCGCTCTCTTCCAAAGCGGCGAGGCGCTCGCGCCAGCGCTCGGCAAGGGCGAAAAGTTCCTCCGGCGGCACGCGGTAACGGCGGGCGAATTCGTCGATGGCGGCAAGACGCCGTTCGAGTTCGGCAAGCCGCGCCGGATCGAGCTCGAAGGCGTCGAGATAGCGCCGAAGGCTGGCGGCGGCTTCCTGCACGCCGATGCGCGCCTCGCTCACCAGCTGCACGGCTTCGGCCAGGCGGGCGTCGTAGTCGAGGCTGCCGGCGAGCGCGCGTTCGGCCTGCCCCAGCAATCCTTGCGCCGAGGGTTCGTCTTCGCTGAGCAATGCCGCCGCCTGCGCCACCTGTTGCAGCAGCTGCGCCGCATGCGCGAGCCGCCGGTGTTCCTGCTGCACTTCTTCCCATTCGCCGGGACGCAGCGCCAGCCGCTCCCACTCCTGCAGCTGCCACAGCAGACGCTCGCGCTCCTCGCCCAGGCTCGCCTGCCGCTCGCGCGCCTGAGCAAGCCGTTCGCGTGCCGACTCCCAGGCGACGAAACGGCGCCGCACCTCCTCGGCGAGCGCCTCGGCTCCGGCGAGCCGGTCGAGCATGCGCCGCTGCACCGCGCCTTCGAGGAGCGCGTGGTGGGCGTGTTGGCCGTGGATGTCGGCGATCCAGGCACCGAACTCGCGCAGGGCCGCCGCTGGCACCGGCACGGCCTCGATCCACGCACGCGAGCGGCCAGAGCGCTCGATGTTGCGGCGCAAAAGGATCGTGTCGCCCTCGGCCTCAATGCCGTGCGCCTCGAGCCAGGCACGCGCCTCCGCCGCTGGCGGCAGGGTGCATTCGAGCGCCACTTCGGCCCGTTCGGCTCCCTGGCGAATCACCTCGGCGCTGGCGCGCCCGCCGAGCAGCAGATCGAGCGCATCGAGCAGGATGGACTTGCCCGCGCCGGTCTCGCCGGTGAGCACGCCGAAGCCGGGCGCGAAATCGAGCGCCAGCTCGCGCACCAGCACAAACTCGCGGATGGTCAGGCGAACGAGCACTTCCTCCCCCTTGCGCCGCCTCAGCCGCGAGGCAGTGCGCTCCAGTGCAGTTTCTCGCGCAGCATGGCGAAATAGCAGTATTGCCGCGGATGCAGCAGCCGCACGCCGCGCTGCGCCCGCTGGATGCGCAGCACGTCGCCCGGCAGCATCTCGATGCGCCCCTGCCCGTCGAAATGCACGTCGGCCATGTGACCCGGCAGGAGTTCGATTTCTATGGTACAGCGATCGGGTAAAGTGACCGGCCGCGCCGTGAGCGCGTGCGGGCACAGCGGCACTAGGGCGATGCCGTCCACCCCGGGGTGCAGGATGGGCCCGTTGGCCGAGAGCGCGTAGGCGGTGGAACCGGTGGGCGTGGCCACGATCATGCCGTCGGAGCGCTGGGTATAGACGTAGGCGCCATCTACGGTGAGGCGGAATTCGATCATCCGTCCCAAGTCGCCCTTGTTCACCACGATGTCGTTGAGGGCATGGCTCGAGGTGAGCACCTTGTCGCCGCGCAGCAGCTGCCCCAAAAGCATGGAGCGCACTTCTTCCTGATAGTCGCCCGCGAGGATCTCGGCGAGCCGTTCCTGCGCCTCGTCGCGCGGGATGTCGGTGAGAAAGCCGACCCGCCCCTGGTTGATGCCCACGAGAGGCACATCGTGATGGACGAGATGGCGGGCGGCGTTCAACATCGTGCCGTCCCCGCCGACGATCACCGCCAGGTCGATCTGGGTGCCCAGGCGCGCGTAGGGCAGCGCGGGGAAAGGAGCGCAGTTGCCGAGCGAACTCGCCGTCTCCGCCTCGATCAAAACGTGATAACCTCGTTCGTGCAGAAACCGCGCCGTCTCGACCAGCGCCGCGGCGACTTCCGCCGATTGGTGCTTGCCGATCAAACCGATGGAGGTAAATGGATTCGCCATGCCCCGGATTATTCCACAACTCGGCCACGATCGGCGCCGTCGCGCGGCGAACTTCCGGAGGGAAGCGCCATGATGCTCGACCCGCGCAGCCGCATCCTGCTCAAGACGTTGATCGAACGCTACATCGCCGAAGGACAACCGATCGGTTCGCGCACCCTGTCGCGCGCAAGCGGTCTCGACCTGTCTCCGGCCACGGTGCGCAACGTGATGAGCGACCTCGACGAGCTGGGGCTCGTCTATAGCCCGCACGCCTCGGCCGGGCGCGTGCCCACGGCCAAGGGGTACCGCTTCTTCATCGACGCGCTGCTCACCGTCGCCCCGCTCGAAGACGAGACCCGCGCCGAGATCGAGGCCAACCTCCAGCCCCACCAGCCGCAAAAGCTCCTGCGGAAAGCCTCCGAGCTGCTCTCGGAGCTCACCCACTTCGCCGGCGTCGTCATCGTGCCGCCGCGCGACCAGGAGCGCGTGCGCCAGATCGAGTTCGTGCCCTTGAGCGGCAACCGGGTGCTGCTGATCGTCGTCACCCAGAGCGGCGACGTGCAAAACCGCCTGCTGCACACGCCCCGCCCCTTCAGCGCGGGCGAGCTCGAGCAGGCGAGCAACTTCCTGAGCAGCCGCTTCGCCGGCCACACGCTCGACGAGATCCGCACCCACTTGCGCGACGAACTGGCCAAGCTGCAAGACCACGTCTCCGAACTCATGCGCCTGGCGCTCTCGCCCACTACGCTCACCGACGAGGACGAAGACTGCCTGGTGGCCGGCGAGACGAACCTGCTCGAAGTCGACGATTTCACCACCAACATGCAGCACCTGCGCGAACTCTTCCGCCTGTTCGAGGAGCGCACGGGGCTGCTGCAACTCCTCGAGCTCGCCCAGCGCGCCCGCGGCGTGCAGATCTTCATCGGCGCCGAATCTGGGCTGGAGGAGCTCGAAGGCTGTTCGGTGATCACCGCCAACTATACTTTCGACGGACGCATGCTCGGCTCGATCGGCGTCATCGGGCCCAACCGCATGGCCTACGACCGCGTGATTCCCATCGTCGAGCTCACGGCGCAGCGCCTGTCGCAAGCGCTCGCCGCCACCGCCGAAGAACGCTGAAGGAGCCTGCATGGCCCGTTACGCCCCCGAGCCCCCCTTTCGCCACGACCGGCCACAACGCACGGGCGTGCTGCTCGTCAATCTCGGCACCCCTGCCGCCCCCACCCCGGAAGCCGTGCGTCCTTTCCTGCGCGAATTCCTCTCCGATCCGCGCGTCATCGAGCTGCCGCGCTGGCTGTGGCAGACGATTCTGCACCTCTTCATTCTGCCGCGCCGCCCCAAGGCGAACGCGCAGAAGTACGCCAGCATCTGGCTCGACGAAGGCTCGCCGCTCGAAGTCTATACCGAGCGGCTCACGCACGCGCTGGAATCCCATTGGACCGAGCGCGGGCGCGAACCGCTCGTGCGCTGGGCCATGCGCTATGGCGAACCGAGCGTGGCCAAAGTGCTCGCCCGCATGAAAGAAGAAGGTCTGCGACGCCTGCTCGTGGTACCGCTCTACCCCCAGTATTGCGCCAGCACCACGGCTTCCGTGTTCGACGCCGTGGCCGCCGAGCTCATGAGATGGCGCGACGTGCCCGAGCTGCGGCTCGTGCGCCACTGGCACGACGACCCCCGCTACATCGAGGCGCTCGCGCAGACGCTGGAAACCCACTGGGCGCAGCATGGCCGCCCCGACAAGCTGATTCTCAGTTTCCACGGCATGCCGCGGCGCACGCTGGAACTGGGCGACCCCTACCACTGCGAATGCCACAAGACGGCGCGGCTCGTGGCCGAGCGGCTTCGGCTCGCCCCCGACCAATGGCTCGTCACCTTCCAGTCGCGCTTCGGGCGCGCCCGCTGGCTCGAACCCTATACCCAGCCCACCCTGGAGCGGCTCGCCCGCGAGGGAGTGGCGCGCGTCGATGTCCTCTGCCCCGGCTTTGCCACCGATTGCCTCGAAACGCTGGAAGAGATCGGCATGGAATGCCGCACCGCTTTTCTCGAGGCCGGCGGCAAGCAATTCCATTACGTCCCCTGTCTCAACGATTCCCCTTTCTGGGTCGAGCGCTTCGCCGCCCTCCTCGAAGACCACCTCGGCCAGTGGCCCGACCGCACACCGGCCACGGACGAAGAACAGCAGGCACGCCTCGCGCGGGCCAAGGCTATGGGAGCAAAACAATGAAACCCGGATTCTGGATGCTCATCCAGTGGCTGCTCAACGCGGTGGCGCTGATGGTCACCGCCCAGCTCGTCGACGGCATCTCCATCACCGGCTTCGTGCCGGCGCTGGCAGCAGCGCTGGTGCTCGGCCTCATCAACCTCTTCCTCAAGCCCGTGCTCCTCATCCTCACCCTGCCGGCGAGCATCCTCACGCTGGGCCTCTTCACCCTGATCCTCAATGCGCTGCTCTTCTGGGCCGGGACGGGTCTGGTGGCCGGTGTGGTGGTCGAAGATTTCTGGTCGGCCTTCTGGGGCGCCCTCGTCTATAGCATCCTCACCTGGATCGTGTCGCTGGCGCTGTCACCGCGCGGCACCGACACCATCGTGATCAAGATTCAGCGCCGCGACTGAACGAGTCACAAAGGCGCTTCCAGCCCGGACGAGCGCAGCACCCGGCGTGCGATCGCCGCTTCCAGCATGGCCCCACCCGACGGATCGACGAGGGTGAAGCGCGAGCGGGCGCGGGTGATGCCGGTGTAGACGAGCTCGCGCGTGAGCACGGGGCTGGGGACATCGGGCAGCACCAGCACGGCATGGCCGAACTCCGAACCCTGCGACTTATGCACGGTGAGGGCGAACACCGTCTCCACCTCGGGCAGGCGGCCGGGCAGCACCCAGCGCAGTCCAGCGGCGGCGGCAAAGGCCACCATCAGCCGCGGCGCCTTTCCCTCGGGGCCGGGCAAGGCGAGCGTCACCCCCACGTCGCCGTTCATGAGGCCCAGGGCGTAGGAATTGCGCGTCATCAGCACCGGACGCCCCTCGTACCATCCCTGCTCGTCGGGCAGCAGCCCCGCGCGACGCAACCAATGAGCGATGCGCCGGTTCATTTCTTCCACCCCCCAGGGCCCCTCGCGCACGGCGCACAGCACCTGGAACCCCCCATAAGCCGCGAGCACCGCCCTTGCCCAGTCGTCCCAGGCTGCCGGCGGTGCTTCGGGCGGCGGGCGACGCTCATGCAGGTCACGCAGATAGAGGGCATGACCCGCTGGGCTTTCTTTCGTGCCGCAGACGAGCCGGCGCAGCGCCTCGTCCTCCTGGCTTTGGGGAACGAGGAGCGCCACGGTTTCGGATGCCGGCGGAACGGGCGCGGCCAGGGCGCGATCCCCTTCACCCAGCGCGTCCGGATCGCCCGCGAGGGTCCCTCGCAGAACCCTCCGCGCCGCGGCCGCATCGCCCCGATTGACCGCCGCCGCGAGCTGGCCGATGGCGCTCTCGGCAGCGAAGCGATGGCTTTGGCGCAGCATGGCGATCGCCTGATCGAGCGCCGTACCCTCGGGATCGACGTAAACGGGGGCATCGGATGGGCCATTCTCTGGGGCGAATCCCTCCGGAAGTTCCGCTCCGACCGTCTCGCGTAACCAGGCGATCGTCTCGGGCGTATAGTGCCCCTCGTCGGCGCGCCGGCACAGACCGCCGAGCACGGCACCGGCCTCGACGGAAGCGAGCTGGTCCTTGTCGCCGAGCAGCACCAGCTGCGCCCCCCGAGGCAAGGCCCGCAGCACGGCCGCCATCATTTCCAGATCGACCATCGAAGCCTCGTCGATCACCAGCACGTCCAGCACCAGGGGGTCGGCCTCATCATGGCGGAAGCGACGCGACCCGGCGCGGGCACCCAAGAGACGGTGCAGCGTCGAGACGTTTCTCGGCAGCGAATCGCGGATTCGTTCGCCCTGCGGCAGCGCCTCCCACGGCAGCCGTTCGAGCGACTGCCCGATCGATTCGCTCAGCCTCGCGGCCGCCTTGCCGGTGGGCGCAGCGAGCCGGATGCGCAGCGGCGCCTCGCCCCGCCCCGGCAAGCCCCCTTGCAGGGCGAGCGCCTGCAGCAAGGCGATGAGACGCACCACGGTGCTCGTCTTGCCCGTGCCGGGACCGCCGGTGATCAGCGCAAAGCGCCGCCGCAGCGCGAGCGCACAGGCAAGCCGCTGCCACACGTCCCCCTCGCCCACAGGGAAGAGCGTCTCGAGGATCGCTCGCACCGGCTCCGGTGCGAACGGCACGGTTTCCCGCACCCGCGTAAGGATCCCCTGCCGCACGGCACGCTCGTTGTCCCACTGGCGGCGCAGATAGAGGCGATGCGCCCGACGCACGAGCGGCGCTGCTTCTTCCTCCTCCTCCCCCTGTTCCACCAGGTCGGGGCAGTCGAGTTCGGCGAGCCAGGTTCGGAGCGAGATCCCCTGAACCGCCCCCGCCGGCGTCGGCAACCCGCCCGCATCGCGCAACGGGATGGCCAAAGTGAAAACCGGATCGTCGGCAAGCGCAGCGAGATCGAGGCACACGTGGCCGCGCCCCAACTGGTGGCTCGCCAAGGTCGCGGCAAGGATCGCCTGCGGCGGTGCCTTCGGCACTTTTCCCTGCAGAAACCGCGCAAAGGCCACATCGAGCGGCCGCAACCAGCCATCCTGCACCCAGCGCGCCAGATCGTCGCGCAGATCTGCCTCGTTCATGTCAGTCTCCCGCCGGGGCCATCGAGGAGATCGTCGAGCCCGTCGAGCAGCGGCGCCGTGGCTTGCTCGAACAGCACTCCTTTGGCCGGCCCGTGGATGCCGCGCAGGAAGAGCAGCCCCGCCCCGCCCAGATGGCGCTGCGGTTCGTAATCGGGCAGGCGCACGCGCAGGTGCCGGTGCAGGGCATGCAGGTAAAGGGCGTATTGCAGGTCGTAGCGCCCCTCGAGCACGGCCGCCTCCAGGGCCGTCCGCCCGTAGGCGGCGTCCGTCGCCCCCAGGACGTTGGACTTGTAGTCGAGCACGTAATGGCGCCCCTCCCAGCAAAAGACGAGGTCGATGAACCCTTTGATCATGCCCTTGATCCGCCCCGGCGTCAGCCTCGGGCGCTCCGCTCCCTTCAAGGTGTGCCGCTGCACCAGGGCATCCAGCGCATCGATGCGGGTCTCGGGCACCGAGAACCAGAATTCCATCTCTGGCAGATAGTCGGAAAGCGTGGCCAATTGGCACGTCCCCCCTCCCGGCAAAGGCAGATTAGCCTGCATCACCGTCAGGAGCCAGTGGGTGAGCAGCTCGACGTGCGCCGTCCAGCCGCGCACCGCGCAGCGCCGCGCCACCTGGTCGCGCAGCCGCATCCCGCCGTCGGCGCACACCGTGGCAAACCCTTGGCGTGCCGCCCATTCGAGCAGACCGTGGAGGAAGGTGCCGGTCGCCGCTCCCGGCGGCAGGGCGTGGATCCCCGTCGCCGGCACCGTCGGCCCCGGTGGGGGCGCATGGACGAGCTCGCGCACCTTGGCTTCGTCCGGTGTCTGCGGGTCGGCCGCAAGCGTGCTGCGCAGTCCCGAGTAGCTGGAGATCCCCCACGAGGCGAAGATCCGGCGGCGCGGCGTACGCGCCGGCCCCAAGGTGATTCCTTCCCCGTCCGCCGGCAGGCGTTCCTCGCCAGGAACCGGCACGGGTGCGATCACGAGGAAATCGCATCCCTCGGCGAGCGAGTCCAGCTTCTGGCGCACCTCCGGCACGGAATCGCCCTGCCGCACGCCCAAGGCATAGCCCATGGCGCTCGCGTGCAGGTTCTCCAGCGCCCCCACGCCGATCCATGTGGCGAAACGCGCCCGGGTGAGCGCCACGTAGAGCTTGCGCAGATCCTCGGCCAGACGCTCGCGCTCGGCGCAGGCCAACGCCGTTTCGTCAGCACGGAGCGATACCTGCCGCCGCCCCGCTTCATCGTGCCAGACGAGGGGCAGATCGTCCTTCTTGACCTGCCGGAACGAACAGGCGAAGGGCAGGAAGACGAGCGGATACTCCAATCCCTTGGCCTTGTGCACCGTCACCACCTTGACGAGCGCCTCGTCGCTCTCCAGGCGCAGCTGCCGCTCCTCGGCGCCCTGCCCACCGTCCTGGCGCGCCTCGGCCAAGGCGCGGATGAGGGCATGTTCGCCGTCCAACCCGCGGCTCATCTTCTGCAAGAGCTCGCTCAAGTGCAGCAGGTCGGTGAGCCGCCGCTCGCCGCTGTCGCCTTCGGGCGTCTCCCCCGCGAGCAGTCGCGCGGGCACGTCGAAGTCATGCATCAACCGGCGCAGCATGGGCAATACCCCTTGCCGCCGCCACAGATCGCGATAACCGAGAAAGCGCGCCACTTCCGCTTCCCAGGCAAGGACATCGCGCTCCAGCACATCGATTTCTTCCCATGACCGCCCGAGCGTGGCGCTCGCCAGGGCCGAGCGCAGGCGCGCATCGTTCTGCGGCTCGGCGCAGGCCTCGAGCCAGCGCTGCAGGTCGGCCGCCGCGGGGCTCGCGAACACCGAGCTGCGCTCGGAGAGATAGACGCTGCGCACGCCGCGCCGCGCGAGCGCCGCGCGGATCAGCCGCGCCTCTTCGCCCGTATGCACCAGCACCGCCACGTCGGCGGCCCTCACCGGTCGCATCGTCCCTTTTGCCGGATCGACGAACCCTGCCCGCCCTTCCCGCCCCAGCCGCAGCAGGCGCACGATCTCCTCGGCGCAGCCGTGGGCGAGCAGGTCGCGGTACTCCTTGACACCGAGCGGCTCCGTCGCTTCTTCCCCTTGCACCCACCACGCCATGAGCGCCGGCGGCTCATTCTCCTCGCAGACGAACTGCTCATTTAACCCATTTGCCTCCGCCCGCAGGAAAGGCAGAAGATCCTCTCCCTCGGCGGTTCTGAAGAGGAAGGCCCCGGCCTCGCCTTTTTCCTGCGCATTCACAAAGACGCGATTGACCGCCTCCACCATCGCCCGAGTCGAGCGGAAATTGCGCCGCAGGGTGTAGCGCCGCTCGCCGCAGGCCCGGCGCGCTTCGAGATAGGTGTAGATGTCGGCGCCGCGAAAGGCGTAGATCGCCTGCTTGGGGTCGCCGATGAGGATGAGGGCAGTCTGCGGGTCGTTCTCCTGCGGCGCATAGACCGCCTCGAAGATACGGTACTGCACCGGGTCGGTGTCCTGGAATTCATCGATGAGCGCCACCGGGAAGGACTGCCGGATGCGCGCAGCGAGCCGGGCCCCGTTGGGCCCGCGCAGCGCCTGGTCGAGACGGGTGAGCAGATCGTCGAACCCCAGCTGCGCCCGCCGCCGCTGCAGCACGGAAAAACGCTGCGCCACCCAACGCGCCGCATGCCGAAGGATGCTCGCCTTCCCCTGCTCGCGCAGCCGTTCGAGCTGCGGATGCAGGTTTTCTAGCGCATCGATCGCCTCGTGCCTCGGCGCCTCGCCGCTCTTCCACATCTCGTCCAAACCGGTGCGCGTCAAACGACCCCAAGCTTTTTTGGACAAATCCGGCGCCTCCGCCAAAGGATCGTCGCGCCATCGAGCCAACGCCGCCAGCCAGTCCTGCACGTAGTCGGCGCGCAATTTCCGCCCGTCGATCTCCTTGCGATTGTGCGCCTCATCAAAGAAGGTCTGCAACTCGGGCACCCATTTCCCCCACGGAGCTTTCGCTTCCCTCCATTGCCGCCGGACTTCTTCTGCCACCTCTGCCGGCTCTGGCCCTTCTTCCAGTTCACCGGCCAACGGCAGCAGCCGCGCCAAAGCTCCTTGGAATTTCTCCGGCACGAAGGCGTCCTTGAACCAGCCGCGCAACAGCGCCAGCGATTCGGTCGGCAGCGGCATGAAAAACTCCCGCCAGTAGTCGCGCACCGCCTCGAGCAGCAGATCGTCGGGCTCCGTCTCCAGCGTCTCGCTAAAGAGGCTACCGCTGTCGAAAGCGTGCTCGCGCAGCATGCGGTGGCACCAGCCGTGGATGGTGGAGACCGCCGCTTCGTCCATCCACTCCGCCGCCGCCTGCAGCCGGCGCTCACACCCCGACCAATCCTTTGCCGCATATTGAGCACGCAATTCGCGCAGAAAATCGTCCACCCACTCCGGGGCAGCCTCTGCGGCCGGATGGCCGAACCAGCGCGCCGCCTCGCTCAGGCGCCGACGGATACGCTCACGCAACTCCTTGGTGGCCGCCTCGGTGAAGGTCACCACCAGGATCTCGGGCGGCGTGAGCTCCCGGGAGAAAGCCTCCTCCCCGCCGTGTCCCAGCACCAGGCGTACATAGAGCGCGGCGATGGTGTAGGTCTTGCCCGTGCCGGCGCTCGCCTCGATCAGGCGGCTGCCCCATAGGGGGAAACGCAGCACATCGACTTCATTGGCCATTTCCGTCATGCCCGCGCTCCTTTCTTCTCCTCCTTGGCGGCCTCCATGTGCTGCAGCAAAGGCGCGAGCAGCACTTCGACCCAGTGCTCGAACTCGCCGCTCGCGCGCAGGGCGGCGAACGTCGGCCAGGCACGCGCCAGGTAGGGATCCCGGTCACGCTCGCCATCCGTCCTGCCGTCACCTTCGTACACCCTGCGCGCCGCCTCCCACGCTGCCTCCTCGCCTTTGGCCCTCGCTTGCCACCACGCCACCGCCGACTCCACGGCGAAGGGCAGCGGCCGGCGCATGCCCTCGGCCCAGGCGCACAGCAGCGCCGCGAGCGGCTCGGTTGCGTCCTCCTCGGGCAGCAGCGGCCCGAAGGTATAGTCCCCCTTGAGGCTCAGGACGACCGTCTGCGTCGGTCCGACCCCGGCATTGGCCGCCAGATGCTGCACCCAATAGTCCACCAGGCGGTCCTGACGGTATTTGTTGTCTTTCACGAGATCGCTCGGTGAGATCAGCACCCGCGCCCGTTCGCCCCCGTCGTTGCGGCGCCATTCCCCCAACCAGTCGGCAAGCTCCAGGCCGCCAGCGGCAAAGCGCACCTCTTCGCCGCCCGCGATTTCCTGCGGCCAACGTTGCAGCGCTTCCCGATAGCGCGCGAAGAGCTCGTCCATCCCCTCCTCGAGTTCCGTCGCCCACAGCGCCCCCAGCCCCCCGGCAGGCAGCACCCCCTGCCGACGAATGCGGCCGATCGCCGCCGTTCGCGCCGCAGCCACGTCCCGTCCCTGCCGCAGGGCCGCGCGCTGCGCGTCGATCACTTCCTGGCGCAGGCTCCACCGCGTCAAGCCATCGAGCGCGAAGGGCTCGGCCTCTTCACTGCCCGGATCCTCCAGTTCGAGGAAGACTTTGAGACGGTCGCGCAGAAAGGTCCGCACCGGGTGGCGCAGGAACTGCGCGAGTTCTCGCACCCGCAGCGGCTCCTCGAGCGAAAGCGGCTGCAACGGCGCGGAAGCAGTCGGCTTTTCTCCCTCACGTCGCGCACGCCATTCGCGCGCATACGTAAAGAGCGCGCCCTGCCCCGGTTCGGGCGGAAAATAGGCCGGACTGAACGGTTGCAGCCGATGCTCGGTCGTGAGCGCCGCCAGCAAATCCTCCCCCCGCACGGGCGCTTCATTTCCCGTCCAACGCCCCGTCCAGCCCGCCGCCAGGTGCTCGCGCAGCTGCGCCACCAGCACGGAAGGCGGCTGCGGCGCATTGTCGGTGATGCGACGCCCCACCCAGGAAACGTAAAAGCGCTCGCGTGCCGACAGCAGCGCCTCCAGGAAGAGATAGCGATCGTCCTCGCGCCGCGAGCGGTCGCCCGGACGATAATTGCGCGCCATCAGGTCGAAGTCCGATGGCGTGCGCGCGCGCGGATAGTCCCCGTCGTTCATCCCCAGCAGATAGACGTGCCGAAAGGGGATCGCCCGCATCGGCATCAGGGTGGCAAAGATCACCCGTCCGGCGAAGAATCGCTGCGACAGCCCCTGCGCCTCCACCCCCTCCAGCCACGGTTCGCGCACCACCGAAAGCGGCAAGGATTCCTCCAGCCCCGCGGCCGCGCACGCGTCCACCCATTCCTGCAGGGCCGTCTCCAGCCGCATCAGGGTGACGGTTTCCTCATCGTCCCCCGCGGCGAAAAAGCGTGCGAGCAACGCCTGCAGCCGCCCGCCCCACTCGGTCGGCGTGGCCGGTTCGCGCAGCTGCTGCCACGCCGTCTCCAACGCCTCCAGTACATCCGCCAGCGGTCCGACGAGCTCCGCCTCCAGCCCGCCGACCTCCGCGAAGGGCTCGATCCCCTTCCAGGCTGGCGCATCGCCCGCCGCATAGCCGTAGAGCATGCGCTCGAGACCGAACCGCCAGGAATTCTGCCGCAGCCACTCCCCGCCTCCCCGCTCGCCCAGACCCAGGTCGCGCCGATGCTCCTCGTTCAGCCCCCAACGGATCTGCGCTTCCTCCACCCAGGAACGCAGGCGCGGCAGCGCCTCATCGTCGATCCCGAATCGCCGGCGCAGTGCCGGCACTTCCAGCAGATCGAGCACCTCGCCCACCCGTGCCCGCCCCTGCGGCAGATCGAGCAGGATCTCCAGCCCCTGCAGCAGCGGATCGCGGGCGCGCAGCCCCTGGTCGGCGAGCGAAAACGGGATGTGGCGCGGATCATCGGGTTCGATCGCACCGAACACCGCCTCGATGTGCGGTGCATAGGCCTCGATGTCCGGCACCATCACGATCACCTCGTCGGGGCGCAGCGTCGGGTCCTCGTCGAAGGCCGCACGCAGCTGATCGTGCAGCACCTCCACTTCCCGCTGCGGCCCATGCGCCACGTGAAAGACGAGGGAACGGTCGTGATCGAGCGCCACGCTCGCCCCCCGCTCCCGCGTTTCGGCCAGGGGACGCAATTCGAGGATGTCTTCCTGCAGCTGCTGCAGCAAAGTTTTCGCCTCCGGCGCCTCGAACCAGTCGAGCCGCCCGCCGCTTCCCTCCACCTTCCCCGCGTAGCGCCGGCGCACCGCCTCCTCGTCGAACTCGTCGAGCAGGGCGATGAAATCCCTTCCCTGCTTGCCCCAGGCCGCGAGCAAGGGGTGACCGTGGCGATGAAGCTCCTCGTCCGGAATGAAATCGGGCTGCCCCTCGCGCCGCTGCCGGCGCTGCCGCCATTTCTCCTGCTGCCGCAATAGCTCGCGCCCATCGACCACGTCGGCCCAATGGTAACGGCAAGGGTTGTGTACGAAGAGCAGCACCGGAATCCAGCGCCCCAGTGCCGCCAGTGCCTCCACCCACTGCTGCGGCAGGCTCGAAATCCCGAAGACGACGAGCCGTGGTGGCAGTCCAGGCGGAGGCGCTCCCTGCCAGGTTCTGACCGCTTCGAGGAAGGCCGAGTGCACGCTTGATCGCGCCGTACGCTCGGCACCCGGCTCGGTACGCGCCACGTCGGCACACAAAAGGCGCCACAGCGCCGCCTGCCAGCGCTGCCCCTCTTCGAGTGGAGATTCCTTGCCGTGCGCGTCGCGCAGCACATCCCGACCCGCGCCCCAGTCCTGCAGCCAGTCGGCGCGATAGACCTGATACTGGTCGAACAGCTCGGCGATGCGCGCCGCCAGCTGATCGCGCTTGCGCAGCGCCCGCTCCTCGCTCACCCGCCGCCGCAGCTTTTCGCCCGGCGCGCCCCCCTTGGCCTGCGTTTCTTCCGCGAGGAAACGGCGCAGTGGCTCATAGACCGGATCCTTCGGTAAACCTCCGAGCAAGCGCAGCAGGCGCCAACGCAGCAAGGGGAGATCGAAGGGCGAGCGCTCCGGCACCGCCTCCGCCCCCAGCACGGCCCGATAACAGCGCCACAGGAACGTCGAGGGCAGGGAAAACTCCAGCGCCGCCGCCACGCCGCAGCCCCCTTCGTTTGCCCCCGCAGCCAGCGCGAGCCGCAGCCACTGCGCCATGGCGTTGCCCTGCACGAGGAAACACTCCGGCACGAGCGGCGGCAGCGGCTCCCGCCCCAGCCAGGCCACCGCCAGCCGGCGCAGGTTCTCGAGCCGGTTGCCGTGAAAGATCAGGAATCCCCCGCCGGATGCCCATGCGGCACCGCCCGTCTCGCCCATCGTCCGTCCCCCACTCCAAGCCACGGCGGTTTGCGCCGATCATGCCTGGCAGCATAAATCGCCGCGCGGATGCGCGCAAGCATCCGCGAGCCGCTCCAACGGTGGCCTTTTCTCGCCGTCATGAGACGTTTGCCGTGTCGCTTCGTCACGTAGACGCAAAAAGCGGGCACGAAGCCCGCTTTTTGCAAGAACTGGCGGAGTGGACGGGACTCGAACCCGCGACCCCCGGCGTGACAGGCCGGTATTCTAACCGACTGAACTACCACTCCGCACTCGTAAACCCTGGCGTCCCCACGGGGATTCGAACCCCGGTTACCGCCGTGAAAGGGCGGTGTCCTAGGCCTCTAGACGATGGGGACCCGTCTTGACCCTCAACTGGTGGAGGTGAGCGGAATCGAACCGCTGACCTCTTGCATGCCATGCAAGCGCTCTACCAACTGAGCTATACCCCCGCAGCAGAAGAGCGCGCATGGTAGCAAAAAAACCATTCACTGTAAACCGGTTCCGCACGCCTTGCGGCATTGCCAATGAAACCTGGCGGAGAGGGCGGGATTCGAACCCGCGTGCCGGTTTTACCCGGCCATCCGATTTCGAGTCGGCGCCGTTATGACCGCTTCGGTACCTCTCCTGAAGCATAGAATTATAGCCAGCTCGCCAAAAAAAATCCATACTCTCGCGCGCGAGGCCGCCCCGGCATAAAGTTTTCCGCGGCCATGCCGTTAACGCCTTCACCTGCTCCCGCAAGGAAGACCCGATGCCCCGCCGATCCCTGCCCTTGCTGCTCCTTCTGGCCGCATCGCTGGCGGGCTGCGACGCCTTCTACGACGCCATCGGCCTGAACGACGCCAAGAAGGCAGAGGCCGAGGCCAAGGCGATCGGCGCCGCGTGCCGGCACGCCGGGCGTTCGCTCGAAGACTGTTACGCCCTCAATCCCAACGCCTCGAAAGCGGCGATCTTCGAGGGCTGGCGCGAAATGAACGACTACATGCTGCAGAACAACCTGCGCGAAGTACCACCGGTGTTCGCCCCCACCGAGCCGCTCAAACGCTCACAGCCCATCATCCCCAAAGCGGAGAACGTTCCCGGACCGTCCGTACCCGCCACGCCGGCACCGGCTGCACCGGGGCGATGACCCCCGGGCGGGAACGCCCCTTCAGCGCGGCAGCATCCTCCGGCCCCGTTCAAGGCGCCGGGTTCGTGTAGCGAAGGTGGATTTCGTCGATGCGCGCGAGCACCTCCGGGCTCGGGCGCCAATCCCAGGCCCGGAGGTTTTCCTCCAGCTGCTCGGGGCGGGTGGCCCCGATGATGGTGCTCGTCACGCAGCGGCGATGGTAGACCCAGCCCAGCGCGAGCGTGGCCGGGCTCACTCCCAGCTCGCGCGCAAGCTGCGCGTAGGTCTCGACCGCCGGTTGGACATTGGGCTTGGCGTAGCGCTGTCCGAAGTTGGCAAAGCGCGTCAGGCGCCCCTCGGCCTGAGGATCGGCAAGGTATTTGCCGCTCAAGAGGCCAAAGGCGAGCGGCGAATAGGCGAGCAGTCCCACCCGTTCGCGGAAGCAGACTTCCTCCAGACCATACTCGAAGGTGCGGTTCATCAGATGATAGGCGTTCTGGATCGAGACGATGCGCGGCAAGCCATGCTCTTCGGCCAGGCGCACGAACTGCATCACACCCCAGGAATGTTCGTTCGAGACGCCGACATAGCGGATCTTCCCCTCCTCGACCAGCTTGGCGAGCGCTTCGAGCTGGGCGAGGATCGGCACCGTCGGCCGCTCCTTGTCCGGATCGAACCGCCAGTCCCCGAACATCGGCTGGTTGCGGTCCGGCCAGTGCAGCTGATAGAGATCGACGTAATCGGTCTGCAAGCGCCGCAGGCTGCCTTCGATCGCCTCGCGCAGATTGCGCTCGTCGAACCCGCTGGGACCGCCGCGAATCCAATTCAAACTGCGTGCCGGGCCAGCAGCCTTGGTGGCCAGGATCACCCGATCGCGCGGCTTGCGCTTGAGCCAGGTGCCGAGAATGCGCTCCGTCGCACCGTAGGTTTCGGCGCGCGCCGGCACGGGATACATCTCCGCCGTGTCGTAGAAATTGACCCCGGCCTCCCAGGCGCGATCGAGCAGCGCGTGCGCCTGCGCCTCGTCGTTCTGCTCCCCGAAAGTCATCGTCCCCATGCAGATCGCCGACACCTGCAAGGCGCCATCCCCCAGCGTGCGATACTCCATTGCCGTTCTCTCCTTCGTCGAAAAGCGCGCCGCCGCCGGCGCACCGCGGTATCATTGCCGTTTCATCCGTAGTGTACGCCATGCATTCCCCGCCGCAAGGGCTGATCGCCCTCACCCGCCCAGGTTTCGAGCCCGAAGTCGCCGTCGAGCTGCGCCGCTGGGCCGAGACCCACGGCATTCCCGCTGAAGTCACCATGCAGGTGCGCAGCGGCTACGTGCTGCTGGATGCCCACGCCCCGTTGCCGGACGACCTTCCCCTGCCCTCCTGGCGCGAGCTCGTGTTCGCCCGCGAGTGCATGCCCTGGTTCGACCGGCTGGCGCTGCCCGAACGCGATCGCGTGCGCCCCCTGGTCGAGAACATCGAGCACCACCACCCCCGCACGCGTTTCTCTGCCCTGCGTCTTGCCTTTCCCGACAGCGACGAAGGCCGCCCCCTCTCCGGTTTCTCCCGCCGACTGCGGCCGCACCTCGAGGCGGCGCTCGCCGATGCCGGCAAATTCGCCGAGCGCGCCCGCGAAACCCTCGTCGTTTTCTTTCCCTCCTCGCGCGAAGCCTTTTTGGGCAGCGCCCCCTCCAGGCTCCTCTCCCCCTGGGAGAACGGGATCCCGCGGCTGCGCCTGCCAGCGGCAGCGCCCAGCCGCTCCGCGCTCAAACTCGCCGAAGCGCTTCTCGTCCTGCTCGACGAAGACGAGCGCACCCGCTGGCTGCGCCCCGGCATGAAGGCGGTGGACCTGGGCGCCGCTCCCGGTGGATGGACTTGGCAAATGGTGCAGCGAGGTCTGCGGGTGAGCGCGATCGACAACGGCCGGCTGGATGCGCGGCTCCTCGCCTCGGAGCTCGTCGACTGGCAGCGCGCGGACGGCTTTACCTGGCGCCCGCGCGGTCGCGTCGATTGGCTGCTGTGCGACATGGTGGAGCAGCCCAGCCGCATCGCCGAACTCGTCGGCCGCTGGTTCGCCCAGCGCCTGTGCCGTTACGCCCTCTTCAACCTGAAACTCCCGATGAAAAAACGCCTCGAAGCCTTGGAAGACGCCCGCAAACGGCTGCAGCGGCTCACGCGCGGGGCCGACGGCATCGAACTGCGCTGCAAGCAGCTCTACCACGACCGTGAGGAAGTCACCCTCTTCGCCAGGGCGATCTCCTGAACGCGCTGCTGCCGATCATCCGATGCCGGCGTATAATTTCTTGCTTTCACCATTTTCTTCCGTTTCTGGAGCGCACGACCTCCGATGACCTTCTCCGAGCTTGGGCTTCTGCCTGAACTGCTTTCCGCCGTCAACGACCTCGGTTACACCGAACCCACGCCGATCCAGACCCAAGCCATCCCGCGCATCCTCGCCGGCAAGGACCTCCTCGGCGCCGCCCAGACCGGCACCGGCAAGACTGCCGGATTCACCCTACCGCTGCTGCAGCGCCTGGCGCCCCACGCCAACACCTCGGCGAGCCCCGCCCGCCACCCCGTGCGCGCGCTCGTGCTCGCCCCCACGCGCGAGCTCGTGCTGCAGGTCTATGAATCCGTGCGTCAATACGGCAAATATCTGCCGCTGCGCGCCGCGGCGATCTATGGCGGCGTGGACATCAAGCCACAGATCGAGGAACTGCGCCGCGGCGTGGAGATCGTCGTGGCCACTCCGGGGCGGCTGCTCGATCACCTCGAGCAGAAGACCATCCAGCTCAACCAGGTCGAATTCCTCGTCTTCGACGAGGCCGACCGGATGCTGGACATGGGCTTCATGCCCGACATCCGCCGCATCATGGAGCGCTTGCCGCGGGAACGTCAAACTGTGCTCTTCTCGGCCACCTTCTCGCCCGAGATCAAGAAACTCGCCCAACAGCTGCTGCACGAGCCGGAAACGATCGAAGTGGCGCGGCGCAACACGGTGAGCGAGACCATCACGCACCGCGTCGTGCGCTGCGAGGCCGCACACAAGCGCGACGCGCTCGTCGAGCTGCTGCAGCGCCATCCCGGTCAGGCGCTCGTCTTCGTCGACACCAAAATCGCCTGCGGACGGCTCGCCTCGCTCCTGCAGCGGCGCGGCATCCAGGCCGAGGCGATCCACGGCGACAAATCCCAGCAGCAGCGTTTCGAGGTGCTCGAGGCATTCAAGAATGGCTCGCTGCGCGTGCTCGTGGCCACCGATGTCGCCGCCCGGGGGCTAGACATCGAAGAACTGCCCTTCGTCATCAACTACGCCCTGCCCTCCAACCCCGAAGACTACGTGCACCGCGTCGGACGCACCGGCCGCGCCGGACACGAAGGCTTGGCAATCTCGCTCGTCGATGCGAGCGAAGAGGAGCGGCTGCAGGCGATCGAAAAGATGCTCGGTCGCCCCATTCCCGCCGAAACACTGGAGCCCCCGCCACGCGAACGGCGCGCCGAGCCCGCCCGCCGCCGTACCGAGCGCAGCGGACGCGCGCCCGACGGTTTCGACTTCTCCCGCCCCTACGAGCCCAAGGCCGGCGCAGCGCTTGCCACGACGAAGCAGCAGCCGGAGGCACGTCGCGCAGGAAGCAAGAAAGCGGTGGCGGTGTTGCTGGGAGGCAGCGGACGCGCGCAGTGAGGCGACGAGGTCGAATCACCGCGGCGTTCCTTTCATTTCCGCTACGTCCAGGCGATCCCATCTTGCCTGCCGCTGCACCGCTTCCAACCGCTGCAGCGCCTGATCCACCTCACCGGTGGCTGCCCATAACTCCACGATCGAACCCAAAAGCTCGAAGGCCGCGCTCACCCACTGCATTTGTACCTTGGCCAGATCCTGCTCCGCGTTGAGGACATCCACGTTGTTGCGCATCCCCACCTGCACTCCCTTGCGGGTGGCCGCGAGCGCCTGTTCCGCCGAACGCATCGCCTGATCGAGCGCCGTCACCCGCTCCAAACCGAAGCGCACCCGAGAATAGGCATTCGTCGTGACGGTGACCAACTCGCGCCGCCGACCGTCGAATTGCGCCTGCGCTTCATCCTGCGCCGCCAGCGCCGCCCGCACCGAGGCATTCACTCCTCCGCCCGAATACAGTGGAATCGACACCTGCACTGCCACGTTGGTGGTGAGATACTCCTCGCCGATCGTCGTCACGCTGTCGCTGCGAGACAAGGTTCGGCTCGCCACTGCATCCACCGTCGGCAGATGTCCCGCCTTCTGCGGTTGTGCAACCTTTTTTCTGTAAATTT